>DAOVNW010000172.1 GCA_030630095.1 Candidatus Omnitrophota bacterium | reverse complement strand
TAATACCACCCTTGCGAGGCTTGCTGTAGGCTGATAATTTTGTTTTCTTAATTATACCCTTTGCTGTAGCTAAAACCAAATATTTGTCTTCTGAAAATTCCACCACGGGTATAAAAGAAGTGATATTTTCGTCTTTGGTTAATTGCAATAAATTAACCACAGCTCTTCCTTTGGCTGTTCTGGTGCTTTGGGGCACCTCATAAACCTTTAGCCAATACACTCTACCTTTATCCGTAAAGAAAAGGATATAATCGTGCGTTGAGGCAATAAAGAGATGCTCTACAAAATCCTCTTCCCGCAACTGAGCCCCGATGACACCCACACCGCCGCGTCTCTGTTTTTTATAAGAAGAAACCGGTATTCTCTTTATATAACCCGCGTGACTCATAGTGATAACCATGCTTTCGTTGGCGATCAAATCCTCTAGATCAAGTTCATCAACCGCCGCCACTATATCCGTTCGCCTGTCGTCGTTGTATTTCTTTTTAATTTCTCCAAGCTCATCTTTGATAATCCCCAGCACTTTTTTGGGGTTTTCAAGAATAAACTTTAATTTCTCTATAGTTTTAAGTAATTCCAGGTACTCTTTTTCTATTTTTTCTACTTCCATGTTGGTTAAACGCTGAAGCTGCATTTCAAGAATCGCTTGCGCCTGAATAGAGCTGAAAGCAAACTTTTTGATGAGGTTTTCCTTAGCGACGGCGGGCGTTTTTGACTTTTTAATTATTTTTATAACTTCGTCCAGGTTTTTAAGAGCAATCTTATATCCCTCGAGAATATGTGCCCTGGCTTCCGCTTTAGCCAATTCAAACTTCGTTCTTCTGGTTATAATATCTATACGATGTTTAATAAAGTACTCAATCACTTCTTTAAGTTTGAGCACTCGGGGTTGATTGCTAACCAACGCCAGCATAATGATGCCGAACGTTATCTCCATTTGAGTATGCTTGTATAATTGATTTAAAATGACCTGCGGCGGGTGGCCCCTCTTAACATCAATAACTACTCGTATGCCTTCTTTTGAAGATTCATCTCTTAAGTCGCTGATGCCTTCAATCTTTTTGTTTTGAACTAAGGCGGCAATTTGCTCAACAAGATTAGTTTTATTTACCTGATACGGTAATTCAGAAATTATTATAGCTTCTCTGCTGTTTTTAGAGGTTTCGATATAGGCCTTACCTCTTAATTTTATGCGCCCACGTCCCGTATTATATGCCGCTCTTATTCCTTCTCTGCCGCATATTGTGCCGCCGGTGGGAAAATCCGGCCCTTTAATTATTTTCATCAAGTCTTTAATGCTGGTTTCCGGATTATCAACTACAGCTATAATCGCGTCAACAACTTCGCCCAAGTTGTGGGGCGGTATATTTGTAGCCATACCGACCGCGATACCGCTAGAGCCATTAATAAGCAATGTTGGTATAGCTGCCGGCAAAACCCTGGGCTCTTTTAGAGAGTTGTCAAAATTAGGAGCAAAATCAACCGTATTTTTTTCAAGATCCTTTAACATCTCATTCGTGATGGCCTGCATTCTTGCCTCAGTATATCTCATTGCGGCGGCCGGATCACCGTCTATAGAGCCGAAGTTACCCTGGCCCTCAATCAAGGGATACCTCAATGAAAAATCCTGAACCATTCTTACCAGGGCATCATAAACGGCTGTATCGCCGTGGGGATGAAAGCGGCCCAGACAATCACCAACGATTCTGGCGCACTTTTTATAGGGCTTATTATGCCACAGCGAAAGATCTTTCATTGAAAAAAGTATTCGCCTGTGTACGGGTTTTAAGCCGTCTCTAATGTCGGGCAAAGCCCTGCCCACAATTACGCTCATCGCGTAATCGATATATGAGCTTTTCATTTCGTCTTCAATATAAACCGGAATTATTTTTTCGCCTTTGGTGTACATTATTTTTTCCTATTTCTTTTCATTTTTAAATATCTATATTGGCTTCTTTTGCGTGACTCTCGATAAACTCTCTGCGGGGTTCAACCGCATCTCCCATTAAAATCGTAAACATTTCATCCGCCTTAACAGCATCTTCCAGGGTAACCCGAAGGAGTGTTCTGGTTTCCGGATCCATAGTTGATGTCCAGAGTTGATCGGGGTTCATTTCTCCTAAACCTTTATATCTTTGAACCGACATGCCTTCGTTGGCAATTTTTTTAACCGCCGAGATCATTTCCTTCAAGCTAAAAAGTTCCTTTTCTTTGCCGTTTTCGGCTATCAGCACAAAACTGGGCGTTCGCTTTTGTTTTTCTTTGTCTTTGCTCTCTTTCTCTCGCGTTTCGTACAGGCTTATATCTATATCAAACTTTTCGAGTTTTTCTTTTATGCTAAGAATGTCTTCTGCTTCGTAAAACTCTATTAAATCGAGTTTTTGGGAGCTATCCCCATTTTCGTTCATATAGCCCTCTGCTGTTTCGGCGCCTTCGCGGCTCTTTTCTTCTTTTTGCGCAATGATGGCTAACTCAGCGTCCGTATAAATATATTGGTATTCACCCTCCACCTTAACCATATAAATAGGCATTTTTTTGGCCTTTTGGTCATATTTTTTGATATAAAACGATAAATCTACTCCCTTTCTATATAAACTATGAGCCAGTCTATCCAACTCAAAGAGAAGGGCTAAAATATCACTGAACTGCTTAGGCGTAAAGGGTTTTTGTTCTCTTTTTTTGTTTTTAAATTTATACAAAAATGTGTTTTCCTGTCCCATATCAATAAGAATGTTGTTCATCTGCTCTTCAGTGTTAACATATTCTTCTCTTTTGCCTCTTTTAATTTTATATAGGGGCGGCTGCGCTATATACACATGTCCTTTTTCTATTAATTCCTTCATTTGTCTATAAAGCAAGGTTAAAAGAAGCGTTCTTATGTGAGAGCCGTCCACGTCGGCATCGCACATCAGAACCAACTTGCT
>DAOVNW010000107.1 GCA_030630095.1 Candidatus Omnitrophota bacterium | reverse complement strand
CGGATGCAGGTTTTGCGCTTTAATGTGTCCGGAAAGCGCGATAGAGATTATTGATGACTGATAAGGATAAAAAAGTTCTAATGACAGGCAATGAGGTAATCGCTGAAGCGGCCATCAGGGCCGGCTGTCGTTTTTACGCGGGTTATCCTATAACTCCCCAGAACGAACTTACCGCTTATATGTCAAGGCATATGCCTGAAGCCGGTGGTGTTTTTATCCAGGCGGAAAGCGAGCTGGCGGCTATAAGTATGGTTTTTGGGGCGGCTTGTGTTGGAGAAAGAGCCTTAACTTCTTCTTCTTCTCCGGGGATTAGCCTGAAACAGGAAGGCATTTCTTATTTGGCGGGCTGTAGGCTGCCGGCAGTAATAGTTAATATGTCGAGGGGAGGCCCCGGCCTGGGTAATATCGCGCCGGGCCAGGCTGATTACTTTCAATCAACGCGCGGCGGAGGCCACGGAGATTACCGCACTATTGTTTTGGCTCCCAACTGCGGACAGGAGTTTTTTGATCTGACCCGCCTTGCTTTTGACTTAGCCGACGAGTACAGGATGCCGGTGCTTATCTTAGGAGACGGGGTATTGGGCCAGATGGCAGAGCCGGTGAAATTAAAGTCGTCTATAAAGTATGAGCCGGCACATCAAAAAAAGGAGTGGGCTCTGGCGGGCAATAAAACAGGTAAGCCCAAAATTATCCGCTCTTTATATTTAGGGCAGGGCGTTTTAGAAAAGCATAATTTAGAGCTTAAAAAGCTCTATGACAAGATTGAACGAGAAGATGTCCGTTCGGAGAGTTTCTATGTAGATGACAGTGAGGTTATATTGGTTGCCTTTGGCACTTCAAGCCGTATATGCAAAAAGGTAATGCAGGAGGCGCGCGAAGAAGGCATTAAGGTGGGTATGATAAGGCCTATAACTCTCTGGCCTTATCCTTATGAAATTATATCCCGGGCGGCCGCGAAGAAGGTTAAGTTTTTAGTGGTGGAGATGAATATGGGGCAGATGATAGAAGATGTCAGGTTGGCGGTTGGCGGCAGGGCAGAGGTTCATTTCTACGGCAGGACGGGGGGCGAAATGCCTCAGGAGAAAGATATTATGGAGAAAATAAATCAAATAATCAAATGAAAGAAATATATAAAAAAAGCAATATTTTAACAGATGCTGTTACTCACTACTGTCCGGGCTGCGGGCACGGTATTATACATAACCTTGTCTGCGAGGTGGTAGAAGAGCTTGGTGTTATGGAAAAGACGATAGCTGTAGCTCCAGTCGGCTGTGCCGTTTTAGCCTATGATTACTGGAAGTTTGATACTACTGAGGCCGCTCACGGAAGGCCGCTGGCGGTAGCGACTGGCATAAAGAGGGCGCGCCCGGAGTTAATTGTCTTTACCTATCAGGGGGACGGTGATCTGGCGGCTATCGGGACGGCGGAGACTGTGCACGCGGCTAACAGGGGAGAGAATGTTACGGTTATCTTTGTTAATAACGGTGTCTATGGAATGACAGGGGGACAGATGGCCCCTACTACCCTGTTAAACCAAAAGACAGCTACCTGTGTTAATGGACGGAATGCTAAGAGGGATGGCTATCCGCTTAAAATATCGGAGATGCTGGCTGTTTTAGACGGTGTTTGTTATATTGAAAGGACATCGGTTCACAATCCCGGCTCGGTTATTAAAACAAAGAAGGCTATAAAAAAGGCTTTTCAAAATCAGATAGAGGAAAAAGGCTTTTCAATGGTTGAGGTGATTTCTCAGTGCCCGACTTACTGGGGCCTTTCGCCGGTTGAAGCGGTGGAAAAGATTGAGAAAGATATTATCAAAAAAATGCCTCTGGGTGTAATAAAAGATGTATAAAAAAATAATATGCGCGGGTTTTGGCGGCCAGGGAATAATGGTGATGGGTAAGCTTTTAGCCAGAGCCGCTATGGATGAGAAAAAAGAGGTTGTCTGGATGCCTTCGTACGGGGCTGAAGTCAGAGGAGGTACCGCTCACTCAAAGGTAGTTATCTCGGATACCCAAATTGCCTCCGGTTTATTTTTGAAACCGGATGACTGCATTATTATGAACCGCCCTTCTTTTTTAAAGTTTGAAAATCTTACGGCAAAAGGCGGCACTGTAATTATTAACAGTTCTTTGATAAATGATAAGCTTAAAAGAGAAGATGTTAAGGTGATAAGAATTCCCGCTACTGAAAAGGCCAGGGAATTAGGTAACAGTAGAGTTGCCAATATGGTGGCTCTTGGCGCCTATCAAGGAGTAAGCGGATTAGTGTCACTGAATAGTTTATGTGATGCTCTCAAATTAGTTCTGCCGCTTCACCGACATGGCCTCATAGACATAAATATACAAGCATTAAAAAAAGGGGCTGAGTTAGTCAATGAGTGTTCGAGTTAGATTTGCGCCGAGCCCTACGGGGTTTTTGCATCTGGGAAGCGCCAGAACGGCTCTTTTTAACTGGCTTTATGCCAGGCACACAGGTGGTAAGTTTGTCTTGCGTGTGGAGGATACCGATAAACAGCGTTCTAAAAAGGAGTTTTTAGACGACATCCTCAATGACCTTAAGTGGATGGGGATTGATTGGGATGAAGGCCCCTTTTTTCAGTCTGAGCGCTTTGATTTATATAAACAAATGGCGGAAGATATTTTGGCTAAAGGCCTGGCTTATAGAGAGGGCGAGGCTATAATCTTCAGGGTGGAAAAGGGAAGAAAAATAAAAGTTGATGATTTGGTTCACGGAGAAATAGTAGTCAGTACCGATGAAATTAAAGACCAAGTGCTGATGAAATCAGACGGTTCACCGGCCTATAATTTTGCCTGCGTAGTTGATGATGCTGATTTGAAGATAACCCACATAATACGAGGAGATGACCACATCTCCAACACGCCCAAGCAGATAATGTTTTATGAGGCCCTTGGCGTGAAACCTCCGAAATTTGCCCACATACCGCTTATGATGGGAAAAGACGGCGCTAAGCTTTCTAAAAGGCATTGCGGAGTGGCAGTGTCGGAGTATAAAAACCAGGGCTTCCTGCCGGAGGCTCTTGATAATTATCTACTGCTTTTAGGTTGGCAGCCCGAAGACGGCAGGGAGATGATAAGCCTGAAGGGGATAGTCGAAGAGTTTGATGTTGTAAATATAAATAAGGTTCAGGTGAGATTTGATAGAGATAAATTAAAATGGTTGAACGGAGAGTATATAAGAGCGAAAAGCGCCGGAGATATTTACCTTCTTCTCAAAAGACAGTTAGAGAACAGCGGTATAGAGTTGGAAGGTGTGGATGAGGAAAAACTGAAAAAAATAATCGGTTTGTATCAGGTTCGTATAAAAACTTTGACCGAGTTTATTGAATTGACGGACTATTTTTTCAAAGATGATTATGAAGTAGATGAAAAAGGAAAGAGAAAATACATAGATAAAGAAGAAAATAAAGAGAATTTAAAGTTAGTTCTAAGTGAGCTAAAGAATATAGATAATTTTTCGCGTGAGAAGATAGAAGAAGTATATAGAACATTAGCTGATAAAAATAGTCTAAAGCCGGCTAATATTATTCATCCCACCCGTATGGCTATAAGCGGTAAAACCAAAGGCGCGGGATTGTTTGAAGTCATGGAATTATTGGGTAAAGAGACAGTTCTAAAGAGAATAGAAAAAGCTATTTAATAAAACATACAATGGATAAAGAAAAAGCAGCTAACTTCATAGAAGAGATAATCAATAAAGACCTGGAAAATAATAAGAATGACTCTAAGGTTCATACCCGTTTTCCACCGGAACCTAACGGCTATCTGCATATAGGGCACGCTAAGTCTATTTGCCTTAACTTCGGATTGGCTAAAAAATACAATGGCCCCTGCAACTTAAGGCTGGATGATACTAATCCTGAGACAGAAGAGATGGAATATGTTAATTCCATTAAAGAAGATGTAAGCTGGCTGGGTTTTAAATGGGACGGCCTATATTATGCCTCTGATTATTTTGAGCAGTTATATAACTATGCTCTTGAATTAATTAAAAAGGGTAAGGCATATGTCTGCGATTTAAGCTCCGAAGAGGTAAGAAAACATCGCGGCACTTTAACCGAACCAGGAAAAGATAGTCCCTACCGTGAACGGCCGGTTGATGAAAGCCTCGATTTATTTAAGAAAATGAAAGCGGGTGAGTTTGAAGAAGGAAACAAAACTCTAAGAGCTAAGATAGACATGAGCTCTCCTAATTTAACTATGAGAGATCCCGCTTTTTATAGAATACGTAAACTAAGTCATTACAGAACGGGTGATAAATGGGTTATTTATCCGATGTATGATTTTACCCATTGCCTTTCAGATTCAATTGAAGGAATTACTCATTCTATCTGCACTTTAGAGTTTGAGAATAACAGGCCCTTATATGATTGGATATTAGATAAGTTGGAGGTCCATCATCCCCAGCAGATAGAGTTTGCCAGGCTTAATT
>DAOVNW010000026.1 GCA_030630095.1 Candidatus Omnitrophota bacterium | reverse complement strand
GTAGGCAAGGGGTTTGCTATTGGCTCGGCGGCTTTTGCCACCCTGGGGCTGATCGCGGCTTATTTGTGGTCGGCTATAGGAAGCGCTCAGGAGGTTACTTTGCCCAACATCTCTTTAATAAGCCCGGAGGTTGGCGCTTATGTAATTGCCGGATTATTTTTGGGGACAATGGTGCCCTATGCTTTTTCTTCGCTTTTAATTGGTTCGGTTAGTGAAACGGCTGACAAGATGATTATAGAGATAAGAAGGCAGTTTAAAGAAAAACCGGGTATCCTTAAGGGGGAAGAAGTACCCGACTATAATAAATGTATATCCATTGCTTCCGGTCATAGTTTGAAAAAGATGACTTTCCCGGCGATGGTTGCTGTATTTACACCTTTGATAGTCGGACTTGTCTTAGGGCGTGTCGCCTTGGCCGGATTTTTAATCGGCTCTCTTCTGTCCGCCCTGCTTTTGGCCTTACTGTGCGCCAATACCGGGGGAGCTCTGGATAACGCTAAAAAGTTTATTGAAACAGGTAAGTTTGGAGGCAAAGGCTCTAAAGCTCACGCGGCCAGTGTAATAGGGGATACCTTCGGAGACCCTCTTAAAGATACAGTCGGCCCGTCTTTGGATATTTTAATTAAGCTAATGGCGGTCATATCCCTACTGTTCGCCTCCCTATTCCCGATAGCACCGCTATTTATGAGATAAAGACGGCTTAGAGCTTTCTTATTCTCCTTCGCTCAGCACCCTGCAGTCCCGCTGTAACGTCGGGACTGCAGGGATGAGTATTAACCAGCCGCCTTTGTATAAACTTCTATGCTATGCGTACTCCTTATTTTCTGATATTATAGATAAATTACAGAGAAACGTCATATAATAAACAAAAATATATCAGGAATTGTAGACAACCACCGACAACATCCTCTAAAGCAATAACGTAGTTTCTATAAAATACGTATTCGGTATATTAATTGTTATGCTTAAAATAGGAATAAAAAAATATGAAAATAAAATCATTCAAAATAACTGATTTCCAGCCAATTAAAAACTTATCAATAAATGACTTAGGCAATATTGTTATAATTGCAGGAGCAAATGGCTCAGGTAAAACCAGACTTAAGCAGGCGATTGTATCAACCCTTCAAGGAAGTCCACAAATGGACATGACCATTGAAGCTACTAGAAAAGAAGAAGCAGAACCTAAATATTTTGGAGCACCCTCAATAGAAATAAAACAGGGGAAGACTAATCAAATTCTCAACAAGTATATTAATAGTCGTAAATATGGTGCTGGAAGATATGTTGGCTCCCTTGTTCAAATTGATTCTAATAGGAGCATGCAAACCCTCAAATACAACGCTGTTAATTGGCTTGGTGGTGACCCTGACGATATTGATGCTCCAAGTAATTTTTATTTCAATACCTTTTCTAGTCGATGGCAAGGCTTTGTTAATTACATTCATCAAAAGTCAGCTTCAAGAGATAAAAAGCTGGCAGATGAACTGAAGAAAAATCCTTCTAAAGGAGAGGAAATAATAAGACGCAATCCTGACCCATTTGAAAAGTATAAAAATATATTTACCGAACTATTACCGGAAAAACAGTTGCTTGATATCAATCCTGCTCAACCTCGTGAGTTCCAATATAAGGATAAATCAGGGCAGGTTTTATCCTTTAATTCTCTAAGTTCAGGCGAACAAGAAGTTGTTAAAGTTCTATTTGATGTAGCAAGAAAAGAAATTAAACACTCAGTAATTATAGTAGATGAACCAGAATTACACTTACATCCTACTTTAACCTTTAAGCTAATTGAAGCACTTAAATCTATTGGAGAACATACGAATCAATTTATCTTTCTTACGCATTCTGCTGACTTAATATCTACTTATTACTCCACAGGAAATGTATATTTCATAGACTCTTCCCAAAGCGGATCAAATCAAGCTCATAGATTGAGTGATTTAAATAATACTCATCATGAAGTTGTGCAATTAATAGGACAGAATTTAGGACTTTTTGCCGTCGGGAAAAAATTAATTTTCGTAGAAGGAGAAAGCTCAAGTATTGACCGATTAACATATCATACCATTGCACAATCAATTGACACAGAAATGAAGGTTATTCCTGTTGGCTCGGTTTTTAATTTAATGACACTTAACAGTATTGAAGAGCAAATTCGAAACTCAATATTTGGTATTGAAATTTACATGATTAGAGACAGAGATGGATTAAATGATGCTCAGATAACCGAAATTGAAAAAAATGGTAGAATTAAATGTTTAAAACGAAGGCATATAGAAAATTATTTTTTAGATGAAGAACTATTATTAAAGGTCGCGGAACAACTTTATTTAACGAAAACCAACCCAGGTTTAGATCTATCCTTAATTAAAAACGGAATAAAACGGATAGCAGAAGAATCAATTAATTACACTATATTTAAAAACTTTAAAGAATATTTTAGTCTAAATTATCATTTTAATCCACCGAAGGTAAAAAAAGTGGAAACAAAAACTACTGCTGAAGTAAAACAAGAATTAATTGAGGGGGTTAAAAATAATCTAAATATACTTTCGACTGAGTTAGAAGAAAAGAAAGTATTAACTTGGCTAAATTCAGAAGAAGAAAAGTTAAGAAAGATGCTTCAAACAGATGATTGGAAATCAAGTTTTCAAGGTAAACTTATATTTTCAAAAGTTTGCTCAGATATTTTAAAAGGAGACTCACTCAGAATTAAACAGGCTTATGTTGATATAGCCTTGTCACAAAAATCTGAAGTTTTGAATGATTTGGTTAGTATGTTTGAAGAAATAAAATAAAAGCAAAAGCATAACAAATCGCTTCACGCTGACTGTTGCCCGCCGCCATTCGGCGTCGGGCAACAGCAGGTGAGCTCAGTCGTTAGCCATCATGGAGTAGCAATATGAGAATTAGGTATCTACTATGCTTATTAATTTTGGTCACTTTTTTTGGGTGTGGCAAATCTGAGACATTTGAGTATTCTGCTTTTTACCGCCAATTGAAGTTCAGAGAGCATCCGGTCATCTCTATTGGAGTTCTATACTGAAGACATTCCCAATATCAATAAAGGCACTGCTTACTCAGAATTCAATGTATAAAGGGGACAGGGCACATTCAAGCTTCTAATGCAACAGTTTATAAAAGACCTCATTGGGTGTATAAAAATTATGAACTTTTCTAGGCCTGTCATTTAATAATATTTGAACTTTTTTTAATTGTTCTTTTGATATTTTATTAAAATCCGTTCCTTTTGGGAAAAACCGTCTTACAAGAGCGATGAACCTTAGCTGTCCCCTTTACTCACCTTTTTAAAATATTTGTATTTACACTTGTCAATACAAGAAATTTATAGTATAATCTAAACAAGATACGAAAAAATATAAAAATAAAAAGAGGTGATGGTAAATGAGAAAGATTAGATTAACTAAAGAAGAGAAAAAAATTGAAGACGCTCTAATGCGGGGAGATTATGCGCGGGTGTCTAATGCAGAGTTAAAAGAAGTGCGAGAATCGCTTGCTGCCAGAAAAAAGGATCAAACGATGACCATTAGAGTTAATAGTGAAGATATAAAAAAGATAAAGAAAAAAGCCGAAAAAGTGGGAGTACGATATCAAACTTATATTACAGAGGTATTGCATCGGGTAGCGATAAGGTCATAAAGGGGACAGGGTGCATTCAAGTTTCTAACGCAACAGTTTATAAAAGATCTCATTGGGTGTATAAAAATTATGAATAAATATCCAAAAAGAAAATCAATGAGATTAAAGGGCTATAATTATTCGCAACCGGGATATTATTATGTAACCATTTGTACATATGAACGCAAATGTGTGTTTGCAAATATAATCGATAATAACGTGCACCTAAACATTGCCGGACAAATGATCGACCATATATTACAAACATTGTCTGAATATTATCCGGATATAATAATTGATAATTATGTTGTCATGCCCAACCACGTCCATGCAATCATTATAATCAAAGAATCTGTAGGGGCGGCTCCCCGCGGCCGCCCGTTAATAAATACATGTTTAAAACCAAATGAATCATCAAATCAAAATAATATATTAGGTAACGGGCCGGCACAGGGACCGGCCCCTACAGGATTGTTATCATTATCTGATATAATTTATCGTTTTAAATCATTAACGACAAAAAAATACATTGACGGGGTGAAAAATCATCAGTGGTCTGCATTCAATAAACATCTATGGCAACGGTCGTTTCATGACCATATTATACGAAATGACAGATCATTGAACGCGATTCGTGAATATATCGCTAATAACCCGCTTAATTGGGAACAGGATATTGATAGGTTAATAAACCTATAACACCTAATAATGCCCTCGCTTGTCAGGAAAAAGGTTTTCCCTGACAAGCTTATTAAAAAGACTCATTAAAAAAGTTGACATTATTTCCTTTTTTTGATATTATAAAAAAGAAAATAAATGAGGGGTGGGGATATGAATAAAAAATGGTTTAGGGGTTGTCTTTGGGTATGTATGACGGTAATGATTTTTAGTGTTTTGGGATGCGCTGTTGGTTTTCATAAGAGAAGCCCGCAGGATATTAAGACCATCAAGAGCCTGAGCGAGCAGCTTGAAGATTTGAGAAGAGCCAAGTCTCAGCTTGAAAGGCAGCTTCGGGAGGAACTTGCCAGAGGGGATGTCTCTGTCACGATGGAAGACAGGGGTTTGGTGGTAACGGTGGTGGCCGAGGTGTTGTTTGATTCGGGTAAGGCTCAGATACGGGCTAAAGGAAAGCCGGTTTTAGGTAAGGTGGCTGATGTTTTAGCCAAAATTGATGATAAGGATATAGACATAGAGGGCCATACGGATAATGTTCCGATAAAGTTTTCTAAATGGAAATCAAACTGGGAACTGTCATCCCAGAGGGCGCTTAATGTTTTGCATTTTTTCGTAGACGATAAGGGGCTTAGTCCTCAGAGATTTTCCGCTACCGGGTGCGGTCCATATCAGCCTGTGGTATCAAATGACACGAAGGAAGGGCGCCAGAAGAACAGGCGGGTAGAGATTATCATATTGTCTTCGGGATTTCAGAAAGACAGGATAGTTCCGTCCGGTAAGGTTGAAGAGTTTATTAAGTAGGGAATGTATAACTAAGATTTGCCTTGAATTTTACACGGGGGATATATTATATCCCCCTTTTTTTTATCAGGAGTTAGAATGTCTAAAAAACGCGGGACGCCTCGGCATATAGCCGTTATTATGGACGGAAATGGACACTGGGCAAAAAGGAGAGGTCTGCCCAGGATTATGGGCCATAGGGCAGGCATTGATGCCGTTGAAAAAATAATTGATGCCTCAATTAATATGGGTATTAAGTATCTCACCCTATATGCCTTTTCAAGTGAAAACTGGAAGCGGCCTAAAAAAGAAGTTACCGCGTTAATGAAATATCTTGACGAATATCTGACGAAGAAACTAAAAGATTTTCACGATAAAGATATCAGGCTTCTGGCCATAGGGGAGCTTGCTATGCTTCCTGATAAAGTTCAGAAGAGCCTCTACAAAGCAATTGAGGAGACAAAGAATAACTCAAAGCTCACTCTGATTTTAGCGTTGAGCTACGGAGGGCGCGCGGAGATTGTAAGCGCGGCTAAGAGAATTGCCAAAGACGTAAAAAATAAATCAATACGTCTGGAGGCAATTAATGAGGAGTTGTTTTCGACTTACCTCTATACCGCCGGTATACCCGACCCCGATATTTTAATCAGGACCTCATATGAACTGAGATTAAGTAACTTTTTATTATGGCAGGTTTCATATACAGAATTATATTTCAGCAAAAAGCTGTGGCCTGATTTTAATAAGAAAGATCTGGCCGGTATCATCGAAAATTATAAAAAAAGAGAGCGGAGATTTGGAAAAGTCTGACATTCTGCCCAAAAGAATTATCTATAACGTTGTTCTGGTTACAGTGACTATGCTGTGTGTCTTTGTCTGGCCAAAGTGGGCTTTTGCTCTCTGGGTCGTATTTTTTGTCGGCCTGGGACTCAAGGAGTTTTTTAACCTTATTCTTAAAAAGAAGGTTCCCGTCTATAAGAAAACCGGAATTATACTGGGACTGCTTATACCGTTGGCGGTCTTTTTTAGGTTTAAGCCCACCGAAGAGTGGGTGCTGGCTTTTATTTTGATATCTTTTATATTGTTTTTTGTCCTTCAGTTTCCGAGGAAGGATAACTCTGATGCTATACTGGGAATATCTACTACCGTCTTTGGGGTTATTTATGTCAGCTGGCTGTGCACCTATCTTATAAAGATTATCTATTTGCCGCGCGGATGTTTTTTTGTTCTTTTTCTTCTTCTGGTTTCTAAGCTGGGCGATGCCGGCGCTTATGTGGTTGGTAAGAAATATGGCAGGCATAAACTGCTTAAGCGTATAAGCCCCAAAAAATCTATCGAAGGTGCCCTTGGGGGTTTTCTGGTCAGCGTGCTTATCGCTTTGATGAGCAAGCTTTATCTGCCCGAGATTTCTCTTTTTCATCTTGCCGCGCTGGGTTGTATGGTGGGTTTGGCGGCACAGCTTGGGGATTTGTCGGAATCCTTGATTAAACGCGATTGCGGAGTCAAAGACTCCGGTAGGTTTATTCCCGGGCAGGGCGGAGTTTTGGATACATTGGACAGCATCTTGTTTTCGGCCCCCGTTGTATATCTTTACGTAAAAGTAATACTGGAAACTCCTTTAGGCGGGTGAGGCAGATGAAAAAGATAGCTCTTCTTGGTTCGACGGGTTCAATAGGAAAGAACGCCCTGAGAGTTATTGCCGCTCACCCGGATAAATTTAAAGCAGTCTCTCTTGCCAGCCGGTCGAATGTTAAGCTCCTCTCCGAACAGATAAAGAAGTTTCGTCCCGCTCTGGCCGTTATTGCCGAGAAGGAAAAATATGAGGAGTTGGTAAAGAGAACAAGAGGAACCGGGATCAGGATATTAGCCGGCCGTGAGGCGGTGATTGAGGCGGCGGGGAGCAGAGGAAGTGATACGGTAATTATGGCTATAGCGGGAAGCGGCGCGCTTATGCCTTTAATTAAAGCCATTGAGGGTAAAAAAAAGATTGCCCTGGCCAATAAAGAGTCTTTGGTTATGGCGGGCGAGATAGTAATGGCTCTGGCTAAAAAGAATAAAGTGAGAATTATTCCTATTGATTCGGAACACAGCGCTATTTTTCA
This sequence comes from Candidatus Omnitrophota bacterium, assembly GCA_030630095.1. Classification (GTDB taxonomy): domain Bacteria; phylum Omnitrophota; class Gorgyraeia; order JAGLLT01; family JAGLLT01; genus JAGLLT01. The sequence goes on along the minus strand of DAOVNW010000026.1, from coordinate 2,237 downwards.
GTGTCTTGAAGCGGGTAATTATCAGGAGGTAAAAAGGATATACATTACCGGCTCCGGCGGCCCGTTTAACAAGACGCCTAAGTCAAATCTAAAAGATGTGACTATAGAAAATGCTCTCGCGCATCCTAAGTGGAAGATGGGCAGGAAGATTACTATTGATTCGGCCACCCTGATGAATAAAGGGCTGGAGGTTATAGAAGCTATGCATCTGTTCGGGCTGGCGCTGAATAAGATAAAGGTGGTTATTCATCCTCAAGCTGTTGTTCACTCTATGGTTGAGTTTGTTGACGGCTCTATTTTAGCTCAACTGGGTGTTACCGATATGAGGCTTCCTATACAGTATGCCCTTACTTATCCGCAAAGGGCGATTTCTGCCGGAAAGGGTTTATCTTTTGATGAGAGTTTAAACCTTACTTTTAATGAACCGGATATGGAGAAGTTTCCCTGTCTTGAGCTGGCTTATGAGGCGGCCGGCAGGGGTGGAACCTGCCCATGTGTTTTGAATGCCGCCAATGAGGAAACTGTGGCCGCCTTTTTAAAAGGGAAGATGGGCTTTAAAGAAATACCGGAAATCATCAGAGAGGTTTTGGCTTCGCATAAGCCGGTCAAAAAGCCGGGGCTTGAGGACATATTGGAAGCGGATAAAGCCGCGAAAGCGCGAGCCAGGAATATAATTAAAATTAAAGGAAGGTAGACTAATGCAGATTATCGGGATACTTGCGGCAATGGTAATATTCGGGTTTATTATACTGGTCCACGAGTTTGGGCATTACATTGTAGGCAAACTCTCGGGTTGTAGTGTGTCAAAATTTTCTATCGGCTGGGGGCCAAAACTTTTGGCTTTTAAAAGAAGAGAAACCGAGTACCGAATATCATGGATACCCTTTATCGGCGGTTATGTGCGTATGCCCGGCATAGAGGGTGAAAGCGCGGAGCTTACGGAAGATGAAGCCAAAGACATAAAGAAGTACAACCTTAAAACTTTTGAAGAGATACGGACCTGGCAGAAGTTTTTGGTCTTTATTGCCGGTGTGGGTATGCAGGTTGTTGTAGCAGCTTTGATATTAACTGTTGTGGTTTGTATGATGGGCAAACCGATGACTAAGGTTTATGTGATGGGGGTTGCGGAAGGCTCGCCCGCCCAAAGCGCCGGGCTTAAAGGGGCTGATATTATTTTAAAGGTAGGTGAGACCGGCCTTTCTTCGGTTGAAGAGTTGACCGGTTATATTTCTGACAAAGCGGGCAGGAAAGTTAAGCTGACGATAGAAAGAGAAGAAAAAAGGCAAACGCTGATTATTGTCCCCAGATATGATGAGGAACATCAAAAGGTGTTAATTGGAATAAACATTGCTCAGGGCGCTTACTTTGAAAAAGAGAGTATGGTGTGGCATGATTATGTTTTTGGGGGGGTTATTTTTACTGGCAGGCTGACTGTTCAGATGGCTAAGGCTATATGGATGCTGATAACCGGCGAAATTCCGTTAAAGGGTTCAGCTATGGGGCCGGTGGGCATTATAGCTCTCACTAAAGATATAGCTCAGACAGGATTTATCAATATGGTGTTATTTTTTGTGCTTATAAATATAAATATTGGTTTTATTAATTTAATTCCTTATCCCGCTTTAGACGGAGGCCACGTTTTGTTTTTGGCCATTGAAAAAACCTTTAGATTTAAGATTAAAGAAAAGGTAAAAGAGGTTCTTGTTATGGCCGGCTTTGCCTCGTTAATCTTGCTCATACTCTATCTTACTTATAATGATGTAGGCAGGTTTATCAGTTCCCGTTTTGGTAAAGACGCGCCGCGGGTTCAGCAGGGGGTTGAGGATAAAGAGTAAGTTATGATAAAAAGAAAAAAAACAAAGGTTGTAAAGATAGGTAATATTAAGATTGGCGGCAAAAATCCGGTTGTCATTCAGGGGATGGCTAAGGTGCCGACTGAGGATTATCTTTCCTGTATCCGACAGATTAAAAAGATGCGGGAGGCGGGCTGTGAAGCCGCGCGGGTAGCTGTAAAAAATATGGAGGCTGCTGCGGCGATAAAGAAGATAAAAAGCAAAATTAAAATTCCTTTGGTTGCCGATATCCACTTTGATTACCGGCTGGCGCTGGCGGCAATGGATAACGGCGCCGATAAGGTAAGGATAAACCCGGGGAACACGACTAAAAAAGAGGCTTTAAGGGAGATTATCAGGGCGGCGAAGGCTAATAAGGTTCCATTGAGGCTGGGTTTTAATTCC
>DAOVNW010000051.1 GCA_030630095.1 Candidatus Omnitrophota bacterium | reverse complement strand
TGGTGAATCTTAAACATAGAACCCGTCACCAAGGCGCTTAGAACTACGTGAAGCGGATGCAGGGTATAAAATATCTTATGCGACACACCAAAAGAAACATTTTTGGCAAGAAACATAATGACGATTCCGGTAACCGCGCCGAATAAAGTAAAAGGAGCATGCTTTTTTAATTCTTTAATTATTCTCTCTAACATTCCCCGATTCCCTTTTCTTATTAAAGTTAAACATTAAACCTAATACCGATTATATCGCCGTCCTCAACAATGTAGTCCTTGCCTTTCAGATAAAACTTCCCCGCCTCTTTCACCTTCTTCTCATCACCAAGCTCCATCAAATCATCAAACTTTACTACCTCAGCTCTAATAAAACCTCTTTCCATATCTGAGTGTATCGCGCCGGCGGCCTCGGGCGCCGATGAACCGGTTTTAATGGTCCACTGTCTAACCTCATCAGAGCCAACTGTAAAAAAAGATATTAAATTTAAGGCCTTTATGCATAAACCGGTAAGAAGATTTACGGCCGGCTCTTTTATGCCCACCGCGTCTAAAAACTCTTTTTTTTCATTTTCTGCCTCAAGCCCCGCGATTTCCGCTTCTATCTTTGCCGATACCTGCATAATATCCACACCCAGCTTTTTATATTCTTCCTTCAGCCTGTCGCGTAAAGCCGTGTTATTAATATCATCCTCGGATACGTTTAAAACAATTATCATCTTCTTTTGGGTAATAAAGGGATAACTTGAAATTATCTTTCTTTCTTCTTTTTTAAGCGCGAGTAGTCTCAAAGGCAGCTCCTTATCCAACTGTTCTTTCAATTTTCCTAAAAGCTCTTTTTCCTCTGTTAACACTTTCTCCTGCTTAACCTTAAGGCTTTTGTTAATTCTCTCAAACCTTTTTTCAATAAAAAGCAGGTCGTTTAAAATAAGTTCTGAATTAATAAAATCTATATCACGTTTGGGCTCCACACTGCCTTTGACGTGGTAAACGGTATCATCTTTAAAGGCTCTTGATACATAGCAAACAGCATCCAAATCGGCCGCGTTTTCAAAAATTTTCGCGTTCAGTTCCGCGTCTTCCCCTATCTTTAAAAGAAGCTCAATATCAATCCGGGCCCTTACCTGCTTTTGAGGCTTGTATAATTCAGACAGTTTATCAAACCTTATATCTTTTATATCAGCAAGGCTCTTTACCGGTTTATTTGATATTTTATCCTTTTCAGACAGCACGTAACCCGTCAAGGCTTTAAAGAGTGTTTTTTTGCCCGCCTGCGCCAATCCAATAATTCCTATCTTCACTTATTCTCAGCCTCCGTCTTTTCTTCGCTGTGCCCAAAAGGCAGCATTTTAATAATGTCCTTGGTCGTCTTTCCCAGAGTATCTATTGTTTTGCCGCCGATGTCTTTTCCCGCCCCAAAACTCTTATCCAGCGTCCCTCCGGCCGCCTTGCCGGCGACTCCCACTATTCCTATCAAACTATCTGATAACAGTGTCATATCAAGCTCCACCAACCTTGAGATAGTAGTATTTACCAGTGCCCTAACTAATATTAGCTTAGTGAATTGTTTTACATCGGTTATATTTTCAAAGTTTTCATCAATATTTACCTTATACACCTTAATTACCGGCTTCTTACCGTGCGAATAATCTTTATAAACAACCTTATCTATCTTCAGCTTTAACAAGTCAACTCTAAAATTTAACTCTTTTTTTTCCTGTTCTTCTACCCGCGCAGGCTCCTTTTCCTCTTCTTCCGCCTTTGTAACTTTTAGCGAACGCAGATTAAGCTCGCCATCCTTGTCTTTAACAACTATCAGCTCCCTTAAATACAGCCTCACTTTTTTAAAATGGGCTTTTTTTCTAAGCAGGGCGCTTACCTCGTAATCAAGGTAAATTTCCGGCACATCCGCCATTATTCTATCAGCATACCTCTCGGGATTATACAGCACCAGGCCGCCGACACCTATCAAAGAGCTGAAGGGATTCAGGTTTACGCTTTCAATATCCAGTTCAAGCCCCGTCACGGCGCGGACACCGGAGGACAATAGAATCTTTACGATAAGGTTTCTAGAAAAAAACAGTCCTAAAAAGAATACCGCTAATAACACAAGTGCCTTCATAGACCCTTTCATCTCATAATCCTCTTAATATCCCTCAACTGACTATAAGCGCTCTCACGGGACATATTATCATCTACCTCCTTCGGCTTAGCTCCTCTAAAAAGTAAATCCCCGATAAGCTTTATTACTGCTCCCGCACCCTCAAAGACACCAAATAGTCTCCATCCTCTTTCCTTAATCTAATATGCCCCTCTCTGGCCAGCCACCCCAAACTCATTAATATTAAATCCCTCTCCTTACCTATTGCCGAAGGCAGTTCTGAAAGTCTACCCTCTTTATGCGTATCCAGATAGTTCAAAATTTCACCCGCAACAATCCCAATTTGAGTCACCATTTTTTTAACCCTCAACTTTCTTTTTTATTATAACTCCCGCACCTCGGGCAAATTGATAAATCTTTGTGGCGGCTGTCAACATACGTATAGGCGCAAATAGAACACTGCCAGAACAATCTTTCCGATTCAATCTTAAAAACCCTGTTTCTATTTTTAAATTCGGTAAAAAACCACAAAAATAATAAAATTACAACTGAAACAATGATGTATAGCGCCCAGACGCATGAGAAACTAATTACTATCATTTAACGAATCCAGCTTAACTGTAACTACTCCCCACTGAAAGTCTTCATCCTCCAGCCTGCCTAAGGCGCAAAATCTCAACTTCTTAAGATATTTCCTGGCTAAAAAATCCACTTCTAAAGAACCTGATGATATAAGCTGCTCAACAAAAATCACTCTTCCGCTATTGTCAACAAAAAGCTTGTCTTTAACACTAAAGGAACCTTTATCATCCAGCCACTCTGGAATCATCGGCTTTTGAGAAATAAATAAGACTTCTCTTTGGCTGAGCGGACCTTCAATTTCAAGGGTTTTTGAGATAGAGGCCGGCCTCTCAATAAGCGGCCGGCCCACAAGCACGCTTTCAGCCTTCCCGAGGTTTGCCTTAATCTTCTCGGAAAAAACAACTTCCTCTTTCATCTCTTCAAAATAACGATTTCGCGGCAAAATAGCGCTGACAGGCCGCGTCTTCTCCATCAGCCCGATAACTGCCTTATCCTTGCTTTTACTGCCAATATCCGCCTTGCGGCCGCGAAAACTATTCTCAAAAAAATCACTCAGAAAAACTGTTGTCGGAATACTTACAACCTTTAACTCTTTTGAGTTCAGGTCAACTTTAAATACCACGCACCACAAAAAATGCCAGATAAAAGAAGCTAATAGGGCGTATATAATTACTATTTTTTTGGCGCGATAGCGATATTTGTTTTCGATATTCCCGTCTCCCGGCATAAATCCCACACTTCCGCAAGTTTCCCCAGAGTAACAGCTTCATCACCCCTAATACATATGGACTGGTCTTTCTCGGCAAGTTTCTTTAATTTATCCTTGAGCTTGCTTTTCTCCACTAAGTTGTTGTCAATATAATAAACGTTGTCTTTAGTTATGGTCAACACTACTCTCTTTTCCTTGAGCAGTTTACCGGTTAAGGCCTTGGGAAGATTCACCGGAATACCCGGCTGTGAGATAAAGCTTGAAGTAAGCATAAAAAATATTAAAAGCAGAAATACTACGTCAATCAGGGGAGCAATATCCAGGCTTCCCTTTTTTATTTTTACGCGTTTTCTGAATTTAACAGTTGACTTTTTCCAATAATCTTTAAATTCATACATCTTTTTTCACCCGTTATCCTGTCAACTCTTTAATAGCTCTTCTGTGAAATAGTGTTAATTAAATCCGTGGCGCTCTGCTCCATTTCCAATATGATATTTTCTACCCGGCCTACAAGATAGTTGTAGGCTACGTAAAAAACTATGGCTATTCCAAGGCCGGCCGCCGTAGTTATAAGCGCCGAAGAAATCCCGCCTGCTAAATCACCGGGGTTTACCGGAGAAGCAATGGTCGCCTTTTCCTTTATCACCTGAAAGGCCTCAACCATCCCGGTTACCGTACCCAGTAATCCCAACAGAGGGCAGATATGGGCAACCGTTGCCAGTATATTTAAATTTTTCTCCAAACGGGCTACCTCATGCAAACCAGCGTCTTCAATGGCCTCCTTTATTTCTATCCGGGAACGATCATGCCTCATAATTCCGGCCTTCATAATGTGGGCTACCGGCCCGGGAGTCTGGTCACAAAGTTCAACCGCCTGCATTATTTTATTTCTTTTAATAGAACCTGTAATAGCATCCATAAATTTTTTTGTGTCTATGCCGGCTCTAAATAAATGCCACATCCTTTCAACAGTAACCGCCAGAGCGATCACCGAACAAAGAATTATAGGATACATCAAGGGTCCGCCATCTCGAATCATTTGCCACATATTATCCTCCTTTAACCTTCTTTCTTATCTCTTCCAACTTTAACAAAACCTCATTTGTATGCCGGGTATCAAGTTCAAGCAGTTTCTCATACATCTTTTTAGCCTTAAGCCACTCATTTCTATCTTCAAATATACCCGCGCTTTTTAAACGCGCCTCGGCTACCCAATATTTAGAATCAGGAAATTTGTAGATAACCTTCATATAGCCGTCTAGGGCCTCGTCCATCTTTCCCTCCACCTCCAGACAGATAGCTATCTCATGCTGTATTCTGGCATTTGAGTCAGTCGGATTGTCCTTAAGCGCTTTAGTAAAATAATCTATTGCCTGCTTGTAGTTTCCGGACTGCTTAGAGGCATAAGCAATTTTTTCATAAGCGGCATTCGATAAAGCGGATTCCGGATACTCGGCGATTATTCTTTTGGCCGCGGCCACTGCTTCATCATTCATATTCTCTTCTAAAAAAAGTGCCGCCTCTTCAAGCAGGGCCTGCGGAGCTAACGGGTGGCTGGCAAAATTAGTGTAAACGTTTTTAAGCTCACTTCTGGCTTCTTCTATCTTTTTTTCCTTCCTAAAAATACATCCCAGCCGAAAGTGGCTTTCTATAGCCGCCTCAGACTGAGGTTTTCCCCCTATTATATCATAAAAAAATTCTTTTGCTTTATCAAGTTCGCCCTCTTTGCAATAGTACTCACCCAGCCATAACTTGGCCTCAATTTTCATAGTATCAAATTCGCATAATCGGGCAAGATTTTCAAAGGTTTCAACTGCCTGCGAGCCCTTCCCCAGCCTAAAGTAAGACCAGCCAATCTGATACTCTGAGTTACTGCCTATCTCTTCACCTTTAAATGAAGCCGCTAACTTTTTGTATATGTCAATAGCTTCCTGATACCGGGCCATGTTGTAATATGATGTTGCCACACCAAAAAGCGACTCTGTCTTCAGGCCGCTTTCAGGATACGCTTCAAGAAGCTCGCTAAATTTCTCCGCCGCCGTCTCATAGTCTGTCATCTTCAAGTAAATAAGCGCCACTTTATACTGAGCCTGATCAGCCAGTTTGCTCTGGGCATAGGAAGCAAGCAGATTATTATAAGCAGCCAGAGAAGACGAATAATCACCCGTACTATAAAAAATAGTTCCCAGTTGGTATTGAGCATAATCAGCATAGTAACTTTCGGAATAGTTATTCAATATCTCATCATAGGACTCGATGGCTTTATCATAGTTATTGACACTTAGGTAGGCGTCGGCCTTGCGGCACAAGGCTATTACCCTCAACATCTCATCCTTTGAACATTCGGTTAAATTGTCAAACTCATTAATTGCTTTAGCGTAATTTTTTAACCTTAAATATGTCCAGCCCAAATTGTAATAAACGTCTTCTATTAGCGGGCTCCTTTTAAATTTATCCTTAAACTTTTCATAAAAGACAGCCGCCTCCTTAAGATTATCCTGCTTATAGTACGACTCGGCCATCCAGAAATAAACTTTATCAATAATAGGAGCGGCGGGATGCTCCTTAATTATCCTGTTATAAAGTTCAATAGCCTTTGAGTGATAGTCCATATTATTAAAGCATCTGGCGAGGGTGTACTTCGCCTCCGGCATTAAAACAGAATCCGGATACTCGTTAATAAGCTTATTTAGATGCGTATGGCTGTTAAAATTGTCGTTAAGTTGAAAATAAATCCAGCCGAGGCCATACAAGGCATACGGTATCAAACTTTCATCCGAAGACGCCAACACCTCATTATAACTGCTGATAGCCTTGCCATATTCTTCAAGATGATAATAATTTTCCGCCGTCAGGTAACGGCTTTCAATTAATTTTTTCGACTTCGGATAGCCCGCGGCAAATTCTTTTATACATTTATTGGACTCATCATAACCGCCCAGTTCCTTTAAACAACGAGCCATCTCCAAATAAGAGCTTTCGATTAATTCTTCATCCTTGAACGTTTTTACAAACTTCCTGTAAATCTCAACGGCTTCTTTATATCTTCCGCTTTCCCTGAAGGCTTCGGCAAGTAAATAATAGCTGATTTCAAGATACTCAGAGTCCGGATAGCTCTCGGTTATACTCCTCAAACTTTCAATCACACCGGCATAATCTTTATTTTGAAGATGGATTTGAGACAACCAGAATAAAGCCTCATCTTTAATATCTTCAGCCTCGGAATTACTTAGGAGAGCATTAAGTTCTCCCTGGGCATCATGCAGATTGCCTGATTTAAATGAACATATAGCAATAAAGAGTGAGGCCTTCTGATAATAAGAGCTTTCGGAGTAGTTCTTTTGAAATTTTAGAAAATATGTTCTGGCCTCATCATAAAACTCATCCTGATAGGCCTGCCTGGCCAGACAAAAATCATCTTTTTCTGAAGGATGCGCGAGGCTTCCTGAAGAAAAAAATAAGAAAACAAGGGCCAAAATATATGTTATATTTCTATATTTTATATTCATAATACACAATAATTCCACTTGTTATTCTAACATCTACGCGAGCTTCAAACAAGTGTTTTCTTTAAGTAGCTGCCCGTGTATGAATTAGGATGCCCGGCTATTTCTTCCGGACTGCCGGAAGCAACCACCCGGCCGCCCTCTTCGCCCCCTTCGGGGCCAAGGTCAATAATATAATCGCAGGCCTTAATCACATCAAGGTTATGCTCTATTACTATAACGGTGTTGCCGGAAGACGTCAGCCTCTGAAGAATATCAAGCAG
>DAOVNW010000002.1 GCA_030630095.1 Candidatus Omnitrophota bacterium | reverse complement strand
CTTATTTTATTCTTACTGTGTGTGGGATAGGAAATTGGGATGTGTCCCTAATTTTAGACATATGAGGCCGGCGGCAATCATAAAGAGGGTGCTGGGTTCGGGGATAACCGGGGTTGGCTCGGAAGGGGGGATGGCGCCCGCGTCCGAGAGTATAACCGGAGCTTCTGTGCCTTCAGAGGTTAGGGGAATGCCAAAGCCTCCTGTTTCTTCTTCGGCCTCGGCATAGCTAAAGACGGCCGGCATAATGCCTCCGCCTGCTCCTCCCGTCAGAGCAGCCATCATACCATCTTTTTCCAAACGTAGATTAATGTTCTCTTTGTCCTTATTAAAAAACCAGACCGGTTCATCAGAACCTTCAGCCAATATTAATGATGCCGGCTTCCCTGAGATTATCACCTTAAAACTCACCCTATCGCCTTCTCTGGCGCCGTCTATAGCGCTGGTCGAAGGATCGTTTCCATAAATAGTCATTTTATATTTTTTCATCAGGTCAATCTTAGAAACACCGACGCAAACTTTCTTTCCGTCAATATCAATAAAAGCGGCTATCTGTCCATCTATATGAGGAAAGTCCACCATATGCCCTTCAAAGGATACACCGGATTTAGTAGGGCCGTAGGTTAAACTAAAAGAAGCGGGGGAGAGTTGTGAATTTAAGACTTGACTGTTTTCGGGGGGAGAATAAAATACATTAGCGGCTTCTGTGTTTGTAGATAAGCTAACTGCCAACAGAAACAACATCAACCAAATTTTTCTAACTCTATTTTCTAGCATAACTTTTCAAGTCCATGCCCGGGATGCGCGTAAAACAAAAGGGCTTTGTTCAATGATGACTTACAATATGTGTTACTATACTACTCTCAAGAAAATTTGTCAACAAAAATTTTTTGTTCAAAAAAGTAATAAATTGCTATAGCCGCAGCCGCCAAAAAATTTATTCTACTTTACGGGCACTGACCTTTACCGGCAGTTCAAAGAAATTGAGAGGGCGGCAGAAACAATCCCTTTTACCTACAAGCGCCTCATCCTTTTTGTTTTTCAGCCTGCATCTAAAAGCCGTTAAACTTGACTATTCGTTTTACTCGCTGATACTTACCGGCTCATGGCCTCCCACGTTTATCATCATTCTGGTATCTTTTATCTCGTACTTTATATTATTAAGGTCAAGGTCGTCGGGCAGAATTCTAATGATGTTAATGCTTTCCCGCGGAATGCACAATATTTTTAGCTTGGCGTCAACCCTTGGCTTTGTCTCACCCTTAGCCAAAGTATAAAATTTACCTTCAACCTTCAACCAGGCGTTCTCCATATCAAGTACTGTACCTACAAAGACCCGTACCCTTTGCTCGCTTACGGCTCTCTTTAACCTGATTTTCACCTTTCTTCCCCTAAGCATTTCGGAGCTCCCTTCTTTATGAAATAAATTATTCTAAACGTTAATAGCGAAATGATTATAACACAATTTACCTTTAAATCAATAAATTAAAAAATATGGCTGATTTTTGTATGGGATGGCTGATTTTTCAATAGAGGGTAGGCTTTTACTGCCTAAAAAGTCACTTCACATCTTTGGCTCTATCTTTAATCTCTTTTACATCACTTACAAACAAAGAGTCTCCTTCAAAAAAAACTCCTTGCTTAGCTTCTTCTTCTTTAACTTTTATCTTTTTTGTTTCTTAGGCTTTACTATATCAAGTTCAACCCCTCTTCTTTTCTCAGTTTCTTTTATTTTCGGTGTTTTTTGTTTTCTCTCTTTTGCTTTTTTGTCTTTAACCTCCGGCCTATAATTTATCGTCTTTCTTTTCTGTCTTTTAAGAGTTTTTTGCTGTTTTCTCGCTTTTCTATCACTTTCCTTAATATGCCGCTTCATATCGGCGTGATCGGTAAGATTAAGCGCCTTTTGCCACTCTTCCAGCGCCTCTTTTAGTTTTCCCAACTTATAAAGACTATTTCCTTTTTCAAAGTGTCTTCTGGCCATTACCTCGCGCTGCAGATTTTGTTTTTGTACTTCCTGCCGCTTTATCTCGGCATCAACCTTTTTGATGTTTTCTTCGGCCTCTTTTATCAGCTTCTTTAGGCTTAGCGTGTAACCCTCATCGGCCCCGCCGCCGGAAAAACACAAGGGAGGCATAACCATAACTACGCAAATCACAACCAAAAAACCAAAAAACACTTTTTTCATCTAACCTTCTCCTTTTTTTAATCCCGCTTCTAACTTAATCCTGTCATTAAGACGTTCATTCTATTAGCGAAAAGCTCAAACCGAAAAACGTAAAACGATAATTCAAAACTTAAAACTTACTTTTTGCCTCTCAAAGTTAAAATACTTGAACCAAGTATGTTGACTATTTCTTTAATCTCGCCTAAAAGATATTCAATCTTAAAGCCATCTATTTTTCAATTTAATTTTGAACTTCACATTCTGATTTTGCAGTTTACGTTTTTAACTTCTTTACTTATTTTGTTTTTTAAATCTTTTTAATTTTTCGCTATAATTTTACACTTTTCGCTTTACGCTTTTAGCTTTTTACTTAATCCTTATCTATTATACCCCGCCATAGTTTTTTTGCTTCTTCCAGCCTGCCTTCTTCAAAGTATCTCTCGGCTAATTCGCGCTGTTCTCTTAGTTCCTTTTCAAAGCGTACTCTGTCTTTGATATACTCTTCCTCTTCTATGTAAACAACCCTTGCCCTCTGGACTGTTTCTTTATATAAGGCTTTAGCTTCTTCAAGACGGCCCTCTTTTTCAAGTTTTTGAGCAAGGGCAAATTTTTCATATATGCTTTTTGTCTCTTTATCTCTCCCCGCGCGTTCGTCAACTCTCTGCCAAGCCCACTCTTTAATGTTTTTCTCTAATGCCTTTTGTCTGGCGCGTTCCTTTTCTTCCTCACTCCTATCATACATCATACCCGTTACCCTGATAAAGGGCCCGTGAGAGGTATAATCAAGGTGAGTTAAGTCATCATTAAAGTCAGTGAAGTTATAGCCGGCACCCACCTCAATAAAGTCACCGATGCCGCGGCTTACTTCCAGCAAGGCTCCCTGCTTATAATCATCGGCCTGCTTCTGGGTAAGCAATCTGTACTCGCCGCCAACCTTCCAGTCTTTGTTGACGCGGTAGTTGAGGCGGGTGATGTTAAGCCAGGTCCGGGTCTCGGTAAAGTCAAAACCGCTTACCTTTTCCTCGCCCATCCTTAAGGCCAGCTTCTGGACTAACTGCCAGTTGTCTGTCAGGTCATAGACGGCTTCGACAGCAACAATATGAGACTTTTCTTCTTCTGTATCCTTATAGCCGGACTGTGAAGAAGGAGCGCTATCTTCCAGATAGGTGTAACGGGCCAGAAGGTTTAGTCTGTCGTTATAGACCGGCCTGTAGGCGGCGCCGGTTATAAACTCTTTGTACATGCCTTCTTTTATATCGCGCGTGGTGTTGTCGCTTCGCGAGAGGTTTACCTTGGCAAAAAGAGTGGTGTTGTCATTGGCTTTTAGTTCCGCGGCGTTATAGGAGAGGTACTGCCTTCTGTTGTTTTCTCCTTTGTCTACGCGCAGTTCCAGTTTACTGGAGACTTTAAGGCGGTTGTTGTCTACGTAGCTTCCACCTAAGCTGACGGCGTTTCGTTTGGTCTGTGTGCCGTCGTGGTTTTGGATCTCTCCTCTTTCAAATCTTACAAAGCCGGCTGTCTTATCGTTGATGTTACCGGAGAGGCCGAAGATGTTGGTGTTGGTTTTTTCTGTTGAAAGAAGCGACTCTTCTTCCTCTATAGTAAACTCCAGGCCGCTTTCAAGCGTCTTTTTGGTTCCGATAAGGCTGGAGTACTTTTTGCCTTCTAAGGCGTCGTTGGACATAGAGTAGGTGTGGTATATCTCATCATTGTTATCACCCTTAGCCCTGGTGGTCAGCGAGAAGCTGTTGTCGGTAGATGAACTGCCGAAGCCGCCTATGGCGTAGTCACCTAAGACCTCTAACTTATCGGTCAGGTTATAACCGGCTCCAAGGCTGGTGGCGGCGCCTTTGGTGCCTAAGGCCTGTTTGACTCTTAAGGTAAGTTTTTCATTTACCTTAGTCCGGATGCCGGCTGTGGTCTGGTGGTTGGCTGAACCTTTAATGACGGCCTGCTGTTCTAAGGAGAGGATAACCTTTTCGTTCAGCTTATAGTCGGCCTTTAAGGCTACGGTGTCTCCTTCGATGTCCTGTCCGTCCGATGTCCGATGTCTGATGTCCGATGCTTCCTGTTTTCTATACTCGGCGGTGAGTTTTAGTTTTTCTAACTTGTGGGTTATCTGAGCGATGGTGGTCTGGGTTTTATCGGCGCCTGTCTGGAGTTGGGCCTGGGGGTTGGCGTTGTCGGTTAGTTTTTGTGTGTCGTGGCGCAGGGTTACTCTGGTTTTGTCGGTTATGTCATAGGTTAAACTGCCGCCGGTGAGCTCTTTGGCCTGCTCTGATATGGTTCTGGAGGAGGAGAAGCCTTCTTCTATCTTTTTATAGTAAGCCTCTATGCTCAAGCCGTCTATGAGGGTTGAGGTACCTTTTATGCCGTAGGCCTTGCCTTTGGCGTCATCAGGGGTTAGGAGTTCTGTAAATGAGAGTCCGCCGTCGGTTGATATATAGTTGGATACTTCTTCAGACCGGCTCTCGGCGTACTCGGCGGTTATCTTGGTTCTGTCTCCTAAGCGCAGGGTAGTGTCTGTGCCGGTTAACTCGTAGTTATTGTCTACCTGTTCTTCTTTGACATAGGTGCCGCCGACTGATAGATAGTCGCCTAAGGCCTGCTCTACACGCGCGCCGTAGATGCCTCTGTCATACTTATCCAGGGCCTCATACTCATAGTCGGCTGTCACGTAGACAGGGTTGTTATTAAGTAAATAGGTTGAGATAATCATATCAGACTCAACCGTATGAGAGACCGGCTCCCAGAAGATAATACGGCCGTTGTCGTAGTCTATCTCATAGTCAAAGCCTTCCTCCTGCTCTAAGGAGGCTAAGGTTAGGCCGGTTATCTTGTCCCTGACCTCTATGGTTATCTTTTCAGAACCCTCAATGATGTCTTTGTGTTTAAGGTAGAAGAGAGAGCCGCCGGTGCCTAAGAACTCTACATGGGCGGCCTGCTGTTGTGCTTTAGCTTTAAAAAGGATGAGTTTTGTATTGGGTTGGTCAAACTTAGTGGTTGAGACGGTTTTATAGTCTAACTTGGCTCCATAGAGGGTGCGCTTGAAGGAGGCTAAATCGGTATCGGTAAAGTTGATAGTATGGTTACCCCACATAAGTGATGACTTATCCCATTCGACTAATAAGTAGAGAGCTCCCTGGGTATCAGCGGCTTTGTAGTCAATGGTGGAGCTGTCTCCATAGACAGGGTAGTACTTGTCAGGGTCAAGGTTCCTGAAGAGCTCTTTTTGTTTACGGTCTGTATCAAGGCTTGAGGTGATAAGGAACCTACCGAGGACCTTACCTTTTAAGTAGTAGGCTAGTTTGCCTTCGGACCAGAAGCCCCCTCTGAACTTATCACTCTGCTGTATTGGTTCTATGCTGCCTCGATGGAAGGTATAGCCCAGCTTGGCATCACCCATAGCTATGAAGAAGAGGTGGTTTGGTTGGTCGGTTCCTTGCTCTTGGCTCTTGGCTCTTGGCTCTTGGCTCTTAGCTCTTTGCGCTTTCACTCCAAAGTTTACTTTGGAAAGTATGCCCGGGGTTACGTCTATGACTACTACTTTGTCCGTAGTTAAATACGCTCCTTCGGGCAGGGTTCTTTCGTCTATCCTTAATAAGTGCCTGCCGAGGGTCAGAGCCGGGATGTGATACTTGCCGTTCTTGTCTGTAGTAACTATAGCGCCGTCTTCCATGACTATTTGTATGTCAGCCAGGTTTGGTTCGTATTGCGTAGAAGAACTCTTTTCAGTCTCTTGTACTTCTGTGTTTTGCTCTTGGCTCTTGGCTCTTGGCTCTTCGCCCTTAGCTCTTTGCTCTTGTTCATCCCAGAAGACTTTACCAATAACCGTGCCTAAGTCAAAGAGGGGGTCGGGGGTTATCTTGACCGTGGCGTGATCCTTGTTGGAGATGACTGTTTCATCAGAATATCTGGCCCAGGCGGTGTTTTCATAGTTACCAAAGGTAACGCCTGAGCCGATAACGAGTTGATATTTTAGAGTTCTGGTAGTCTGAGCGTTGACTGTGCCTATGTCGAATAATAAGGCGGTTGAGCCTGCGGGGTTAGTGGGTATATTATCCAGGATAGCCTTGCCGTTTATATATTTAAAACCTCCGGGTACGCGGTCTTCTAAGAAGATGTTTTTAACGTCTGTTGAGCCGATGTTCTTTATGGTGACTGTATAGGTGACTATATCCCCCACTACGGCTTCTTTTTTGTTGGTTTCTTTTTTAATCTTTAATAAGAGGTCATTAGAGTCCAAGGGGTGATCCATCTCTATTATTACTCCAGCTACGGTAAATATCTCTCCCTTGGAGCCGGTGACTATAACTCTTCCTGTGGGGAAGGTGGTCTTTTTTGAAGGATAGGTATAGCCCGGGGCTTCCACTGTGATATAGAAGTTGCCGTTGGCGCATAAGAAGCTGTAGGCGCCGTCTGCTCCGGTAGTCTGGGGATTAAAGTCGCTTCCCGCTATGTCTGTTCCCGCTACGCAAAGGGTACCGTTTTGATTATAGATAGTTACGATGGCATTAGCTATGGGTTCGTTGGTGCTTGAGTCAAAGACTATGCCGAAGGGGTCGGTGAAACTAAAACTAACAACGTCGCTCGCCACTCCCGCTACGGTTACTATTAAATAATTAGTGCCTTTTACAAGTGAGGAGGTATAGCTGGAGCTGACTATGCTCCATGTCCCGTCCGCGCCTACGACAGCAGCCGCCACATCTGTTAAAAGCAGGTTGGCGTCGGCGTCCCAGGCTGAGACTGTCACATTCTGTCCCGCTAAGCCGGAACCTGATAAAGCGGGTTTTTCGCTGCTAACCTTACCTCCGTCAACAGGCGAGCTTATCGTGGGAACCTGATTGATTGTGGGGGCAGCCACTACTGTAACGTTAACCGGAGCTCCTAAAGTGACACCGACGTCGGCGCGAATATTATTAGCTCCCGCGTCAAGGGTCGCGCTATAATTTGCCTGCCGAACTATATAATTACCGTTGGCATCGGCAGTTACCTGGGCTACGGTCTGATAAGCAACGGTTCCAACTGTACCCTTTATAGTTACTGTATCTCCTGCTCCGGCAGAGCCTCTTATGGTTGGCTGTTGGCCAACAGTCTTGCCCGCTTCAGGGGTGGTAGTTGAAAGACTCTTAAAAACCCAATTAGTATTATTATTACCTGAATCGGTTGAAGTATAACAGGTTATTGTATTGGTATTAGCATCCGCGTCTTTTACATCAATGAAGCTAACCGTCTGGGCGCCGTTAGGCAGGGTTATGTCCCACTTGCTGCCGGCTGCCGTTGAGCGCAGGGTAATCAAGTTTCCGCTTGTTCCTGTTAAGGTCAGGGTGTTGTTTGCGGTCTGCGTGGTACCGTTTGTAAAATTAATTTGTTTGCCGGCTTGCGTGCAGGTTAAGTTATAAAAAGTGGTATTATCGGCTATAGTGGAAGCCGCCGCCGTATCAAAGATAACCGTGCCAGATGAATGATTAAATGTTCCGCCTGAATGAGACCAGTTGGCGGCTACATTAAAATTACCTCCTGTGCCGTCTGGGGCAGTCAGGGCGCCCCCTTGTATATCAAGAGCTCCGTTACAATCAAGCGCGCCTGAAGTAAAGGTACCTGTGCCGCCGTCAACCTTCAGGGCGCCGCCTACCTGAGTGGTATTGGCGCCTACGGTAAAGGCGCCTGAAGTAACGGTCATATTGGCGGAAGTAGTAAAGTTATTAGTCCCGCAAGAGATAATGCCTGCATAGGCTTGCACATCCAAAGCAGCAATAGTTGCGGGGGCGTCCAAAGTGCAATTTGAAGCTACGTTATTATCGAATATAGCTGTATCCCCTGCATCAGGATAATCGGCCGGACCCGTACCGCCGGAAGCAGATGACCAGTTAGCATTAGTGTCCCAGTCACTATTGCCGGCTGCTATCCAGTATCTGGCAACATTACCAAATACCCATTGGGGTGTAGCTCCAGCGTCGTCATTCCCTCCGCTGTTTATAGATGTATTGGCTGTTATGTCGTTGCCGCTGGCAGCGGAATCTTTTACATTAACATAAGTTACTGTCTGATCGCCTCCCGTAACGTCAAAGGTAAACTTTGTCCCCGCGAGATCACTAATTAAGGTTATTTCAGTACCTGCCGCTCCACCGTCAAGGTTTAAACCTGCCGCTCCTGTTATAGTATAGGTATCTCCGGCGTTAAAGGTGAGTTTACTGCTCGCTGTGGTGTCATTCAAGGTTGCTGTAGTAAAAGCATCCGCGAATATAACTCCATCAGCATGAGAGTTTGTAATAGTGATTGTGTTATAGGTTAAGGAATTACTTGTTGCGGTCTGGGCGGCAGTTCCATCAAAAGTAGTTGTTGTCCCTGTGCTGGTGTACGTTGTGCCAGCATCTCTCTGGTAATCTCCGGCGTAGTTCTGGCCTAAAGAATTACAGTCGAGAGTTCCCGCCTGAAGCCGGAAATTTCCATCAACATCAAGGGCGCTGGTTAGCAACTGAATAGTGCCCGATGAGTTTACAGTAAAATTCCCCAGGGGAACCGAGGCGTTCAAAGTTTTTGTATCCAGCGTCGCTGTGCAATCCATAGTAAGAGTATTATTTGCAGCGGTAGCGCCAAATACACTTATCTCTACATTGCCTGTTGAAAAAATAGTATTAGCGGCGGTATTGGTGAAAGTGCCTGCGATAGTTAAATCTCCGCAGGTAAGGGCGCCCGAGGTAGCTACGATAGAATTAGCTGTGTTGCTCATAAACGCGTTTGCGCCTATGTTAATAGCGCCGCTCGCGCTTATAGTTACAGCGCCAAAAGTATTTATGAAGGCGCCGCCGAGTGTCGCAGTGTACGCGCCGGTTGTAAATGAGGTTGCCGCGCTGCCGTTTAAAGTTATGGCGTCAAAAGTAGAATCCCCGGTAAGAGCCAGCTTTTCGCCCGTACCTTGAGATGTTAAATCAAATTGTACATCTACATTATTAAAACGAATTTCATTGATGCCGTCTTCCAGCCAGCTTTGATCTAATGACGCGGTAACACCGGTAAAAGCCCTGAGCGCGCCCGCGCTTCCGATTATTTCAACATAGTTGTTCGGGGCAGCGCCGGTACCGGCCAATTCTGTTGCTACTTTTGATGTACCCGCGCATGACAAGGTACCGCCAAATCTAACTTGCCCCGGATTATCATCACCCAAAGGCCGAAGAATAGCGTCACCCGATAAAGCGATATTGCCGGTGACATACATGCTTTTGGTCATATACAAAATACCGTCGGTGATAGTAAAGTTGTTAGTTATATATATGTCGTTTACCTGATGATTCAAAGTATTGCTGCCTGAGAGTATAAAATCATAAAACGAATAGGCCGTGTTACTGTTTGGCCAGACATGCCTACCCGCGGCACCGGTCCACTCAAATGTTCCGCCGGCGCTGGTGTCAAAGCCCCAGCAGTTGCCATCATTAAATTCTATGTCTCCGGCCACACTAACTTTGGAATTAGCCAGGGTTTCGCTTTTGCCTTTATTATAATAACCGCCGCTGACGGTTACGACAATAGCGTTTGTTCCGTCACCAATGACAAAATAACCATCAGTGGCTTGATTCCAACCATTAGTAAACATCCCCTCCGCGCCAACAGCGATATTACATTGTATTTGGGTTTTAGCAACAGCTCCACCGTTAGTGTCGCTATTTTCTTCAAATTTGTAAAAGGTTATATCGTTTTCAGCAGCTCCTCCTAAATTAGATATAGTCTTTGTCGCTGCTCCCCGCATAACTGTCCACTGGCCAGTCTGGTTTATGGCTCCCCCGACACCGATGATTATATTACCGCTAACATAAAGAGCGGCTGAGGTTGTAAATGTTCCCGCCGTAATTGTCCAGGCGCCATGGTCGGTTGTGCCGGTCTCAAATTGATTTGTGATGCTCCAAGCCGCGTTAGTTAAATTTAGTGTGCAAACATCGCATTTGAAGGTTCCTGATGAAGAGAACGTACCGCTATAGCCTGATGTTACAATAAAATCGCCCGTACCTAAATCGAAGGCGTCAAGTACACAGTTAACAGCTCCCGCGTTAAATGTAACATTGTCATTTATTGCCGGCGCCGCGTCACCCACCCAGTTTGCCGCGGTGGAAAAGTTATCATCAACACCTCCGCCATCCCAAACTAAGTCAGCCGCGTAGGCAAAATTACAAAAGGCCCCCAAGCAAAATACTGCTAACAAAAGAAAAAAGATGGGGGCAATTCCCATCTTTATCTTGTTGGAAACTTTTTTTCTAATTGCAGTCATTGTTTCTTCTGTTGGATAGTTAACCATTTCTATCGCCCTACCACCCCATAATTTTTTTTAGTATATCTATATCTTTTTTAGCGTACTCGCGCCAGCCATTAATGGGATTTCTTCTTGGCAGTGGAAAGGCTCCGCTTTTTTCATAACGAAAAATGGTTCTTTTAGAAACTCCCAGGAGTTTCGCGGCGTCGCTGATTCTGTAAATCTTTGGAGGTCTCATAAGTAGTTAAGTAAGCCCTGCCCAAACGGCTTGCAATAATTATAAGCAATTATACACGATACTGACGGGCTTTGTCAATGATTGGCAGGATTTATAAAAGATAGCGTTTAGCGGATAGCACGATAGCGCATAGCGTTTAGCGTATAGCGGATAGGAAAACAAATAAATATGTATTTTGGTTTGGCGGTTCGTATTCGAGTGGTTTTTTTGTTTTTTTTACTTCTATACGCTATCCGCTATGAGCTATGAGCTATAAACTATGAGCTTTTTTTACACAACTCATTATAAATAAAGAAGTTATATTGTTGAGTTACAAATTAGCTTCTTTTTTATAACTACTGTACCCGCTGGCTTTTTTTAGCAGATTAATAAGTCTCTCTAAGTCTCCGGCTGTGTAATAATCTATTTGTATTTTACCTTTTTTTTTGCCGCGGACAATTGTAACTTTTGTACCTAGGGCACGCTGCAACTCCTCTTCAGCGGCCTTAATGTGGGGGTCTCTGTCCGCCGCCCAAGCGTTTCTTTGTGCTTTTTTCAGGGGAGACTTAACAGCCTGCTCAACCTCTCTGACTGAAATGCCCTTTTTCACAATCTCCTCAGCTAAAATTATTTGTTGCGCGGCGTCAGCAATGGCCAATAGGGCTCTGGCGTGGCCCATAGACAGTGTTCCACGTGAAACATAGTCTTGAATCATTAAAGGAAGCTTAAGCAGTCTCAAAGTATTGGCCACTGTAGATCTTTCTTTACCGACAGATTTAGCCACCTCTTCCTGAGTTAAACCAAACTCATCAATTAATCGCTCGTAAGCATGGGCTTCTTCAATAGCATTAAGCTCCTCACGCTGGATGTTTTCCACTAAAGACAACTCAAGGGCTTCAAGATCCTTAACATTTCTGATAAGCGCCGGGACATCTCTAAGGCCAAGCTCTTTCATTGCCCTCAACCTTCTCTCTCCCGCGATTAACTCAAAGCCTTCATTGCCATCTATTGACTTAAGCCGCCTGACAATAATAGGCTGCATTATCCCTTTTTCTTTAATAGAGGAAACCAACTCGGCGTGCTTTTGAGAGTCAAAGTTCATACGCGGCTGAAACCTACTGGCAGAAATTAAATCCGCCTGAATGCGGACTACTTGGTCATGTTTATCAACAGGTTCTTTTTGGGGTATTAAGGCTCCTATTCCCTTACCTAATGCCTTTTTTTTCATAACATTACTCCGGTTATTAACAGGTTATTCTTATACTATTGACAATAACTTACCACCAATATGGCCACAAACAAGAGGCTGAGCGCAATACCAAAAACAGCAAATCCGCGCCCCGACTTTTTGCCCAGCCCTATTTCCCGGATAGCAACAAGCCCAAAAATAGCCGACACTAGAGCCTTCTCAAAATTATATAGCGGAACAAAAATTATTATGCCGACCACAAAACTGGCTATAGCCAACCGGCTAACTTCGAGATTTTGTTTGTTCTCCTTCGGAAACCTCCTGACTTCTTTCATCAACCTCTTTCTGATCACTACTTATTGCAGTATGACTCTCTAACACCTCTTCCGCAAGCTCTTTATATTTTTGTGCTCCCATAGAAGCTTCATCATATAATGCTACTGGTAATCCATAACTTGGTGCCTCACTTAATCTTATGTTACGCGGAACAATTGTTTTAAAAACTTTTTCTCCAAAATGAGACCGAATCTCATCTATTACTTCGTGGGTAAGTTTGGTGCGAAAGTCCGCCATGGTGAGGATAATGCCCTCCATCTCAATTCCGGCGTTCAAATTATCTTTTACTAACTTTATGGTTTCTATAAGCTTGCTCAGGCCTTCAAGCGCGTAGTATTCGCACTGCAGGGGCACTAAAAAAGAGTCACAGGCGGTTAGTGAGTTGATTGTCAACAGGCCTAAGGAGGGTGGTGTGTCAATAATTATATAATCGTAGCGTTCCGCGACTTCTTTGAGAGCTTTTTTTAGCTTATACTCCCTGGCTACAGCTCCTACAAGCTCTATTTCTAAACCGGTTAGGTCTACATTAGATGGCGCAATAAAAAAATTGTCTATATGCACGTTTTTGATAGCTTCAGAAATCTGAATATTGCCCAAAAGAACGCCGTACATACTGCTATTAATGGCTGTTTTATCAACACCCAGGCCGCTGGTAGCGTTGCCCTGGGGATCCATATCTATAAGAAGAGTTTTTTTGTGGAGTATCGCCAGATAGGCCGAAAGATTAATGGCAGTAGTTGTTTTACCTACACCGCCCTTTTGGTTGCATATAGCTACAACCTTGCCCATATTTCCCCCAGAAATGTTTCACGTGGAACATTACCCAGCATGTTCTTTTAGAGTCACTCTTACCTTAGCCCGCCTTGAACCATTCATTCCAAACAGGCCTTTGTTTCCTTCCGCCAGCACCTTAACCTCAACATGGCTTCTTGTCGCGCCCAGCTTATTCAGGGCTTTCTTTATAGCATCTTTAACTGTAGCACCGTTAACATCAATTGTTTTCATAGGTATTTTTAAACCCCTGCTTGACTGGGGGATATCGTCAACGCGCCGTTGTCAGCCAGCCGCTTTTGAATTAAATGGTGCGTCGCAGCCATAAGAAGGGTGTTTGCCGTCCAGTATAATACCAATCCCGATGGTAAGTTATAAAACATAAACCCAAAAATAACCGGCATCAAGAGCATCATGTTTTGTTGCTGGCGCTGTTGTTCGTCTCCGGCAACCCGCTCGGTTGATTTTGTCTTTGTTGTAATTTTTTGCTGGAGCATCATGGCTCCAATCATAAGAAGCGGCAAAAGATTAAAGCTGTCTCCTAAAATTGGTAGTTTTGCCGGAAAAGGAAAAAGGGCGTCTGGTTGTGACAAGTCTTTTATCCATAAGAAGTTAGAGCCAGCCAACTCCGGCGATCTTGCTAAGGTAATATAAAGGGACATAAAGATGGGCATCTGCAACAACATGGGCAGGCATCCGCCCATGGGATTTACCTTGTGCTCGCGGTAAAACTTCATCATCTCCGCCTGAAGTTTCTGCTGATCGTCTTTATGAAGCTCCTTTAATCTCGCCAAGTGCGGCTGAACGGCCTGCATCTGCTTCATTGATTTGACGTTCTTTAGGGTTAAAGGGAAGGTGCACAAGCCAATCAAAACAACCAACAGTATAATTGCCAGCCCGTAGTTATGAGACAGTCTATAAAAGAAGTCTAATATTTTTACCAGCGGCTGACAAAAAAAGTTGAGCTTACCGTAGTTGAATGCTTTTGCTAGTCCCAGCGGCTTAAGATGTTTGAGGCTGGTAGGGCCCGCGTATAAGGTGTACTTGTGAATAATGTCGCCGCCTTGCGCTACAATAAACTCTCCTGTTTTTATACCCACAGACCAACGGTCGCCCTGAATCTTGTCCTCACCCAGCCAACGCATATAGCCGCAACTTATTTTTTGATAAGGCGTTATGATGGTTGAAAAGTGCGTGTTTCTTAAAATAAACCACTCGTTCTGGCCGGCAACATCAAACTCGCTTCCCTTTTTTCCGAGAGACTTAACCTCTCCCAGCCTCTGCCACCTAAGAACACCGTCCGCGAAAGAACCGATATTAGTAAATCGTTTATCCAGCGGCAAACTCCTGTCTATTCCGCTGGGGCCGGAGAGCATATAAGAAACACCTTTGTCTCCCTTGGAAAGATTCTTGATGGATATTTCTAACTCTATGTTATAGTTACTGTTAGGGAAAATAAATTTCTTTTCTACGCGGTAGTTGTTTTTTTCCTCGTAAACATACGTGGCAGTGTTGCTGGTCAGATTTGTAAGTTCATAGACGGCACTCGCGGCCGGCAGTCCCATAAGCTTCTCTATTCTAAGAGAGCCTTGGTCAGGCTCCGCAACGCACAACAGCTTGATCGGCGGATCGTTTTTCGCCGGCTTCTTAACGTAAAGTTCTTTTATACAGCCCCCTCTATCAGTTAATACTACCTTAAAACATGCCGTTTCTATCTCGGTTTCAACCACCTTTTTATCAGAACTCTTGGCCGGTACAGATAAAACACCCGCCGTCGGCTGGCCGGCTGCTTTTTCGACTGCGACCCGCTTTTCTCCGCTTTGCTTGTCTACTAAAGCCTGTGTATCAATTTGCGGTTTTTTATTAAAAAAAGAAAAGGCTGCTAAAATCGCGACCGTTAAGGCAATGGCCAGAATAAATCTTTTTTGATCATTCATCTACTCGCAACTTCTCCTGTTTTAGGCGGGGAGGGTCATATCCTCCGGCCGTAAGCGGGTGGCACCTCATTACTCTTAAAAGGGCTTTTATTCCACCCCCAAAGACACCGTTTTTCCTTATCGACTCTATGGCATACTCGGAGCAGGTAGGATAAAACCTACACACCGGCATTCGGTGCGCGGTGAAATGTCGACGATAAAACCGTATAATCGAAATTAACAACGTTTGGACTGCCTTCACCTGAACTCCTCGAAAAACAGATGAGCGCCCTAATCGCGCTCTCTTTCCCACTTCGTCCAATTGCTAATTATAAGACTTGGGGCTAAACAGCAAGCTTTTTAGAGCCCTTTTGACGACGGGCTTTAAGAATGCTCCTGCCGCTTTTCGTCTTCATTCTTTTCATAAAACCGTGTTTTCTATTTCTTTTCCTATTGGATGTCGGCTTGAGATTTTTTTTCATAGTACCGTAAATTATAACACACAAAAAAGGCAAGTCAAGGAAAAATAGCGGATAGCAAATAGCGTATAGCAAATAGCAAATAGCGTATGGCGTATGGCGGATAGAAGCAGATAGCGCTACAAGGAGCGAATGGCGAATAGTGTATGGCGGATGAACCGGTAAAGTAGCAAAGGTTAATTAAATATAGCTTAATCCTTAGAGCGAGTGTGGCGAGCGTCTTAATCCTTAATCCTGAAACTATTTTATATATTTTGAATTTTGCGTTATGGTTTTGCGCTTTTCGCTTTTCGTTTTACACTCTCCTGTTTTATAATTTTTTTATAAAGTTGTAGTTTTTTCTTGCAATCAAAAAATTGTTTGCTATAATATAGCCGGGCTTGGGTCTGTGAGTATCTTGTGGAAAACTGTTAATAACTCTTACTTTAAGCCCGCCGGCCGCGCGTGGTTTCATCGCAAGTTATTTTATATCAAGCGGTAGTTGTAAATAATTACTAACAAATTATACACACCCTCAAATCATAATGGCTATATTACTTTCAAAGGATATTTGGAGAAAGCTCAAGCTGGTTTTAAAGGGACAGCTTAATCCGCAGAGCTTTAATGTCTGGCTGGCTCCAACTCAGGCCGTTTCCTTTAAAGATGATATTATAGATGTAGAGGTTCCCAATAAATTCTTTAAGGGCTGGCTGGAAGAACACTACTCTGAAAAAATAGCGCAAACCTTATCGGAGTTAGCCGGTAAAAATATTGGCGTTAATTATATTATAAATGAGAAGTGGGGGGGGTGGGCAGAGGAAAAAATCACCAATCCTTCCCGCGCGCCCAAGCCGGCTTTGGCGCTTTTTAATATAAACCCTAAATACACATTTGATGATTTCGTGGTGGGTTCCTCTAACCGCTTCGCGCACGCGGCTTCTCTCGCTGTCGCTGAAAAACCGGCTGCCGCTTATAATCCATTATTTCTGTACGGCGGGGTTGGTTTGGGCAAAACTCATCTTATGCAGGCTATATGCCATCATCTTATAATTCATTCTCCCCACATTAAGCCCTTTTATATTTCCAGCGAAAAGTTCACAAATCAGCTGATAAACGCCATCCAAAACAGAACCACTCTCAAATTTAGAGAAAAATATAGAAACGTTGACGTACTTTTGGTTGATGATATTCAATTTATAGCAGGCAAAGAGAGCACGCAGGAAGAGTTTTTTCACACCTTTAACGCTCTGCGCGAAGCTCACAAACAAATAGTTATATCCAGCGACCGGCCGCCAAAAGATATCCCGGCTCTTGAAGAAAGGCTTGTCTCGCGCTTTGAAGGGGGCTTAATCACTGATATACAGCCGCCGGATTTTGAGACAAGAATGGCAATTTTAAGAAAAAAAGCTGAAAAAGAAGTTATCACGGTTCCTAATGAGGTTACATCGTTTATTGCTGAAAAAATAAAGTCTAATATTAGGGAGCTCGAGGGGGCGCTAATAAGAGTGGTTGCTTACGCTTTATTGATCGGCCGGGAAATATCGCTTGATTTAGCGCGAGAAGTATTAAAAGAGACTCTTTTTTTTGAGCAGGAACAGCGCATTACTATTGACTTAATTCAAAAGAAGGTAGCGGAGTATTTTGATATCCGCATATCTGATATGAAGATAAAAAAAAGAACCCGGGCCATAGCTTTTCCCAGGCAAATAGCTATGTATTTATCCAGAGATTTGACTGATGGGTCTTTGCCGGAAATTGGAGAGGCCTTTGGCGGCAAAGATCACACAACTGTTTTATATGCTTATGATAAGATTAATAAGATAATAAACGAGAATCCAGATAAAAAGGCTCTTATTAACAAACTAACCGCGGATATTAGGGGTTAGTTGTGGATAATATGTTAATAACTTTACAAAACAACCAACACTGTGTTTTTTTTAGACCCTTTTCGCTGTTATTCACATAATTAATAACCAAATAAAGTTTATAAGTTATATTAAAAATTGCAAGTTACAAGTTTACTAACATATCAACAGGGTTATTACTATTACTACGATTTTTTAATAATTAAATCATAATTAGGGAGTGGTGATGAAAATTAAAATTTTAAGGGATGATTTACTAAGAAGCGTGCAAATTGTGCAAAATGTTGTCTCAACACAGTCAACTCTTCCTATATTATCTAACTTACTAATGAATGTAAAAGAAAATAAAGTACATTTAACTACTACGGACCTTGATCTTGGAGTTAGCTGTGCGGTAGATGTTAGGACTGAAGAGGATGGAGCTGTAACTATACCCGCTAAAAAGTTCAGTGATATAATTAGAGAGCTGTCGGGAGATGAAGTAGATATTGTGGTTAAAAAAAACAACTCTACACACATTAAATCGGAGCAGGCGTATTTTAAATTAATGGGGATATCTAAAGATGAGTTTCCTAAACTACCGGCGTTTGAAAATAAAGAGTTTATTATAATACCGCAAGCTGTCCTAAAAAACATGCTTGATAAAACAGCATTCGCTATCTCAAAGGATGAGGCTCGGTATATTCTAAATGGAATACTATTGGAAGTTGAAGAAGGGGTTATTAGAGTAGTTTCTACTGACGGCCGGCGCCTCGCGTTAGTGAAAAAAAAACAAGACCTCCCTCAAGGATTCAAGAAAAAGGCGGTTATTCCAATTAAAACCGTATATGAATTAAGTAGAAATCTATCAATTAGAGGTGAAGTGAGAGTTATTTTTAGTGATAATCAGATATGTTTTGAGTTTAATGGAATAACTATAACATCCCGCCTTATTGAAGGGGAGTTTCCTGATTATACGCAGGTTATACCTAAACCCTTAAAAGATAAGGTGCGCGTTAATAAAAAAAACTTTTCGCGAGCCATAAAGAGAGTAGCCCTTTTTACTAATCCGGATTCAAAAGCGATAAAAATGGATATTTTAAAAAATAAAATGATACTTTCAAAAAACACGCCTGATTTAGGGGAGGCCAAGGATGAGTTGGATATAGAGTATGGCGGCAATGAAATGAGTATAGGTTTTAACCCGTCTTATTTATTGGACGTATTAAAGGTTTTAGATGACGAGATGGTGAGTTTAGAGGTAGCTGAACCGCAAAAGCCGGCGGTAATTAGATCCGGCGATGAAAACATCTTTATAGTTTTACCTATGCAGTTAGTATGAAAAAAGTTAAGCCGGAGTTAATAAAAGTTATATTAAATAAAGTTGTTAATGATTTAGATAATAAAATATCTTTTAAAAATAATCAAGTGTTGGATGTTTGGTTGACTGAGGCGGATGAGAGGATAAAAAAACACACCAACCCGGTAGGCTTTATAAACAAGGTTTTAATTGTAGAGGTTGATAGCTCCGGCTGGTTGTTTGAGATTGAAAGAAGATATAAAAAAGATATATTGAAGAAGTTGAAAAGCATTATAGGAGAAGAGGAAATAGACAATATAAGATTTAGGATGGGAGAGATAAAACATGCGAGTGGAAAAAAAGAAGACCGATAAAGAAGATAAAAAAATAAAACCCAATAATAGTCAAGCGGCAGTTAAAAAAGATAAGGCGTATGACGCCGGAACTATTCAGGTTTTAGAGGGAATGGAAGCGGTTAGGCTCCGGCCGGCGATGTATATAGGCGATACAGCCGCCGCCGGCCTTCATCATTTGGTTTATGAGGTGGTGGATAATTCTATAGATGAAGCCATGGCCGACTTTTGTGATAAAATCAATGTTACTGTTCATCAAAATAACAGCGTAACAGTGACGGACAACGGGCGGGGTATACCGGTTGATAAACACAAAACAAAAAATAAACCGGCTGTAGAAGTTGTTATGACCACCCTTCACGCGGGCGGCAAGTTCGATCATAGGGTTTATAAGGTGTCCGGCGGCCTGCATGGGGTGGGTGTCAGCGTAGTAAATGCCCTTTCTGAGTGGCTTGAGGTTGAAATTAGAAGAGACGGCAAGGTTTATCATCAGAGGTACGAAAGAGGAAGGCCGGTTACCAAGCTGATAATTATTGGTAAGAGCGGGAAAACAGGTACTAAAGTAATATTTAAACCCGATAAAGAAATTTTTCAGGTAACAGAGTTTAGTTATGATACGCTTGCCAAACGCTTAAGAGAGCTGGCCTTTCTTAATAAAGGCATAGAGATAAAAATACACGATGAAGGAAGTGAAAAAGAAAACATCTTTAAGTTTAACGGCGGCATAGTTTCTTTTGTGGAAAATTTAAACAAAAACAAGACTCCGCGCCACAAAAAGGTAATATATATGGAGAAAAAGCTTGATAATATGAGCCTCGAGGTGGCTCTTCAATATAATGATGGTTACGCGGAAAACATATTTACTTTTGCCAATAATATTAATACTATTGAAGGCGGCACTCATTTAAGCGGGTTTAAGTCGGCGCTGACAAGAGTCACCAATCAATACGCGAAAAATAAAGGGTTGTTTAAAAACAACGCGCCCTCTTTTTCCGGAGAAGATGTTAGGGAGGGGCTAGCCTGTGTTATAAGTATTAAAATCCCCGACCCTCAATTTGAAGGACAAACTAAAACCAAATTGGGCAACAGCGAAGTAGACGGCTTGGTTGCCTCCTGCGTCAATGAGTTTCTAAGCGGCTACTTTGAAGAAAACCCCGCCACGGCCAATAAGATTGTGGAGAAGGCCGTTAATGCTACGAGGGCGAGAGAGGCGGCAAAAAAGGCAAGGGAGTTAACGCGCAGAAAAGGCGCGCTTGAGATGAGTTCTTTGCCGGGCAAATTAGCCGACTGTTCAGAAAAAAACCCTGAATTATGCGAGCTGTATCTGGTTGAGGGAGACTCTGCCGGCGGCTCAGCCAAATTAGCCAGGGACAGGCGCTTTCAGGCCATACTTCCCCTAAAAGGCAAGATATTAAACGTTCAAAAAGCGCGCCTTGATAAGATGTTAAATAATCAGGAAATAAAGACTATTATAATGGCCCTGGGGGTTGGCATAGGCGATGAATTTAACGCGGAAAAATTAAGATATAATAAAATTGTCCTGATGTGCGATGCTGATGTTGACGGCTCACACATAAGAACTCTGCTCTTAACCCTTCTTTATCGCCAAATGAAAGAGCTCATTGAAAAAGGCCACATATATATTGCCCAACCGCCGCTTTACAAAATAAAGAGGGGCAAGCGGGAAGAGTATGTTAATACCGAGGACCAAATGGACGGTATTTTAATCGACATGGGTTTAGAGGGCACAAGGCTTTGTAGGCTAAAAGGAAAAAAGACAGCCGAAAAGACCTATACAGACAAGCAGTTGGAAAACATATTAAGCATTTTGATGGAGATTGAACAGCTTGTCCGAAGCATCGAGAAAAAGGGAGTGTTAATTGCGAAATATCTGGATAAAATAGACAAGAAGACCAAAAAACTACCTATTTACAGGGTACAAGTGGAGGATGAGTACCACTTTCTTTTTAGCGACAAGGAGTTGGCAGACCTTGTTAAAAAGCGGGAAAAAACCGTTGGAGCCGGAGTAGAGTTAATAGAAGAAGGCGTAGAGTTAAATGGTGATAAAAAAGGCAGC
Organism: Candidatus Omnitrophota bacterium; assembly: GCA_030630095.1. GTDB lineage: Bacteria > Omnitrophota > Gorgyraeia > JAGLLT01 > JAGLLT01 > JAGLLT01. The sequence goes on along the minus strand of DAOVNW010000002.1, from coordinate 6,737 downwards.
GGGGTGGATGTGGTTGAGTTTTATGAAGCGCCGGACCTGAAGGAGTTAATGAAAAAACTTCAAAAGTTTGATCTTAATATTGGCGATTATGAAGATACTGATGGCGCGGGCGCGGGAGAAGGGGCCGGTAAAGACAAAAGAAAGCCCGCTTACAAACTTATAACCGACAAAGGCAGGGAAGTATTTGTTTATAATCTTCGGCAGATACTAAAAAAGGTAAAAAATATCGGCAAAGAGGGACTGGCTATTCAGAGATATAAGGGCCTGGGCGAGATGAACCCCGACCAGCTTTGGACGTCAACCATGGACCCCGAAAGCAGAACCATCTTAAAAGTAACTCTTGAAGACGCGGTTAAGGCTGATGAAATGTTTACTATTTTAATGGGGGATATAGTTGAGCCAAGAAGAGAGTTTATTGAAAGACATGCCGGAGAAGCCAACATAGATATTTAAGAAGCTTTCTTTACATCATAATCGGGAAAGCTTCTGATTACAGAGATACCCTACGGGCACAAGTTAAAATTTAGATTACAGAGATTATATTGCCGTTGTAAAATCGCTGTAATCTTCCATAAATCTGTGTAATCAGGTTCTTCCTTTTTTTGCATCAAATTTGGGGGAAGAACCATATTTAAGTGAAAGGATAAAAAGACAGCTATGTACACTAAGGGCGAAAAGATTATACCTGTATATATTGAAGACGAGATGAAGCGTTCATATATTGACTACGCCATGAGTGTCATAGTTGGGCGAGCGTTGCCGGATATCAGAGACGGGCTTAAGCCGGTTCACCGGCGAATCCTTTTTGCCATGAAAGACCTTAATCTCTGGCACAATAAGCCCTATAAAAAGTGCGCCCGAATTGTCGGCGACTGCCTGGGCCGCTTTCATCCCCACGGAGATACGGCCGTTTACGACGCCCTAGTACGAATGGTGCAGGACTTTTCCCTTAGATACCCGCTTATAGAAGGACAGGGAAACTTTGGTTCTATTGACGGCGATCCGCCGGCGGCGATGCGTTATACGGAAGCACGCTTAGAAACTATATCGAACGAGATGTTGAGAGACATTGATAGAGACACCGTTGATTTTGGCCCCAACTTTGATAACTCACTTACAGAGCCAAAGGTTTTGCCGGCAGCCATCCCCAACCTCCTAATTAACGGCTCAAGCGGCATCGCGGTTGGTATGGCAACCAACGTACCGTCTCATAATTTAGGTGAAGTGGTGGCGGCGGTAATTAAATTAATTGATGAACCCGAGGCTGCCATTAAGGATCTAATGAAGCACATTGAGGGCCCCGACTTTCCGACGAGCGGTACTATTTGCGGAAGGGAAGGCATTAAGCAAGCTTACTTAACCGGGCGGGGAAAAGTGCGAATTCGCGCCAAGGCCTATATTGAAACGCATCAAAACGGCAAAGAGTCTATAATTATTAGCGAACTGCCGTATCAGGTAAATAAGGTTAATATGGTGGAGCAGATAGCGGATCTTGTTCAATCAAAGAGAGTGGAGGGCGTAAGTGACCTGAGAGATGAATCTTCCAAGGAAGGCATTAGAGTGGTTGTTGAACTGCGCAAAACCCACTCCGCCCAGGTTATTCTTAACCGCCTATACAAACATACCCAGATGGAGACAACCTTTGGGGTTATAATGCTGGCGTTGGTAAATAATCAACCGAGGGTTTTAAACCTCAAACAAATCCTCTCCCTGTTTATAGATCACCGCAAAGACGTTATTGTTCGCCGGACAAAGTTTGATCTGGCTAAGGCGGAAGCAAGGGCACATATTTTGGAGGGGCTAAAAATCGCCCTTAAACACCTTGATGAAGTAATAAAGGTAATTAAGCAGTCTAAGACACCGGCCATAGCTAAAGAAAACCTGATGAAAAAGTTTGGCTTAAGCGGAGTACAAGCACAGGCAATTCTTGAGATGCAGCTTCAAAGGCTTACTAACCTTGAAAGAGATAAGATTGAGAAAGAGTATTTAGAACTTATTAAAAAAATTGAGATGCTGCGTTCTATTCTCAAAAATCCCAAGAAGGTCATGGAGATAATAAAAAAAGACCTTTTAGAAATCAAGGATAAGTACGGCGACCCAAGGCGGACGGATATTATAGGAGAAGTTGAGGACATTGAAATAGAGGATTTGATAGCCAAGGAGAATATGGTAATTACTATGAGCCACGCCGGCTATATAAAGCGCATACCAATATCTTCTTATAAACAACAGAAGCGCGGCGGCAAAGGCGTGATGGGAAGCCAGCTGAAAGATGAAGACTTTGTTGAGCATCTGTTTATTGCCTCGACGCATGACTATATTTTATTTTTTACGGACAAAGGAAAAGTCTACTGGCTGAAGGTTTACGAGGTGCCCCAGAGCGCCAGGGCGGCTAAAGGGCGGGCCGTGATTAACCTGCTTCAAGTATCAAAAGATGAAAAAGTAACCTCTTTTGTCTGTGTTTCCGTCTTTTCCGAAGACAGGTTTTTAGTTATGGCGACGAAAAAGGGAGTCGTTAAAAAAACAAGGCTTTCGGCTTATGGCAAACCGAGAAAAGGGGGCATCGCGGCCATTACCATTAAAGAAGACGACAAGCTTATTTCTTGCGGCCTGACCAACGGTGATAGTGAGATTGTCCTGGCCTCGAAAATGGGCAAGAGTATCAGGTTTAATGAGTCTCATGTAAGAGATATGGGCCGGACAGCCAGCGGCGTTAGGGGCATTAAGCTGGATAAAAATGATAGCTGTATAGGTATGGTTATTAGCGGCAAGGATGCCTCTTTGTTGTCAGTGACTGAGGGGGGTTTTGTTAAGAGGACGTCCGTTGAAGAGTACAGGACGCAGTCAAGGGGCGGCAGGGGGGTTATTAACATTAAGGTTACCGCCAGAAACGGTATGGTGGTGGGCATAAAAAATGTGGCGCATGAGGATGAGCTGATGGTTATTACCTCAACCAGCATGGTAGTCAGGTGCGCGGTTAAAGATATCAGGTCGATAGGCAGGAACACGCAGGGCGTGAAGCTTATTTCCTTAAAAGCCGGAGACAAGGTAGTCGCGCTGGCTACGCTTGTCCCGGAATAGAAAAAGTGTAAAGTGCAAAGCGAAAAGCGTAAAAAGGAGAGGGAATAAAATAACCAAGGTACAAGAAACAATAACCAAATAATAACCAATGACCAAATTCGAATAACCAAACTAAGGCAGGAGCAATTGTTTGATTATTGGATATTGAAATTTGGACATTGTTTGTATCTTGTAACTTGGTTATTGGTTATTTAAAGTTGGATAATTTTGACAATACGTTAATTCTTAATAGGAGAGAATATGGCTGATGTTTGGGATGGGCCGTTAGAAAAGATAGATGGTATTAGGTGGAGAATTCCCCGCTCATACAAGAAGGAGATGAGGGTGGACGGCATAATATATGCCGACGATGAGCTGATCGAGTCTGTAAAAAAAGACAGAGCGCCCGAGCAGGTAGTCAATGTTGCCTGTTTGCCGGGCATTGTTAAGCACTCATTGGCCATGCCCGACATCCATTGGGGCTATGGGGCGCCTATTGGCGCTGTAGCCGCCTTTGACGTAGATAAGGGTATTGTTTCTCCCGGAATAACCGGCTATGATATTAATTGCGGTGTCAGGCTGGTGCGCACCAATCTTTTTTATAAAGACATTAGCGGCAGAATAAAGGAAGTTATAGAGCGGCTCTTTGAGAATGTCCCCTCGGGTCTTGGTTCGCATGGCAAGATAAAAGTAGATGAAAAAGAGATGAAGAGGCTTCTTTTAAAGGGAGCCTCCTGGGTGGTTGAAAAAGGTTATGGAACAGGCCAGGATTTGGAGTTTTGCGAGGAGCGGGGGGCGATGTCTGGCGCCGACCCCTCGCTGATTTCGCCAAAAAGTTACCAGCGGGGCCGGTCGCAAATAGGAACCCTGGGCTCTGGAAATCACTTTCTTGAGGTGCAGAGGATTGACGAGGTTTACGATGAAAAAACCGCCCGCCTTTTTGGTTTGGAAAAGGATGGCATAACAGTTATGATACACTCCGGTTCGCGCGGCTTTGGTTATCAGGTCTGCGAGGACTCTTTGGGCAAGATGAGGCAGGCGGCGGCAAAATACAAAATTACCCTTAGTGACAGACAACTTGCCTGCGCGCCGGTAAAATCTCCCGAGGGACAAGATTATCTGGCGTCAATGCGCTGCGCGGCCAACTACGCCTGGGCCAACCGGCAGTACCTGATGCACCTGGCACGCGTGTCTTTTGAGATGGTCTTTAAGCAAAAGTGGCCTCAATTGGGGATGAATTTAATATACGACGTAACGCATAATATAGCCAAGATAGAAAAGCATGTGATTGACGGCGTCGAGAAAACTCTCTGTGTCCACCGCAAGGGCGCGACCCGCGCCTTCCCGCCGGGAAAAAGAGAGCTGCCTGATAAATACAAACAAAGCGGGCAACCCGTTATTATTCCGGGAGACATGGGGACACACTCTTACTTGTTGGCCGGGACAGAGGGAGCCGAAGAAACTTTTTATTCTACCTGTCACGGAGCCGGCCGCCTTCTTTCCCGCACCGAGGCAAAGAGAAGAATTGAATACAAGCGTTTAAAAAATGAGCTGGAGGAAAAGGGCATAGTGGTAATAGCCCATTCGCCAAAGACACTAATAGAAGAAGCGCCCCAGGCCTACAAAGACATTAACAGGGTAGTTGATATAGTGGAAAGGGCGGGCATCTCAAAAAAGGTCTGCCGGATGACTCCGCTGGGAGTGATAAAGGGATGAGGAAGTGTAAAGCGAAAAGCGCAAAGTGCAAAACAAAAAATAAAAAACAAAAAGCGTAAAACTTAAAAACAACAATAAGAAGAATAAAATGTTAGATATTAGGTTTATTCGGGAAAAAAGAGAGGTTGTTGAAAAGGCGCTACGAGACCGCTTTAATAAGCTTGATATAAATGAACTCATCTTGCTTGATGAGAAAAGAAGAGAGGTATTATTAAAAGCAGAGAAGTTAAAGAGCGAACGAAACAGTCTATCGAAAAAAATAGGATTTCTTATTAAAGATGGAAAAAAGACGGAAGAGTTAAAAGAAGAAGTTAGGGGTGTGTCCCAAAAAATAGTTACCCTTGATAAGGAAGTGGATGAGCTTGATGAGAAAATAGCTGTATTTACACATAATATCCCAAATATTCCCCACAAATCAGTGCCAGTCGGCAAGGATGAAAGGGCCAATGAGGTCATTAAGGAGTGGGGGGAAATAAAAAAATTCACCTTTGCGCCCCAAAACCACTTAGATATTTGCGAAAAATTGAAACTGGCGGATTTTTCACGCGCCGCCAGGATAACAGGTTCGAACTTTCCTCTCTTCATGGGTGAAGGCGCCCGCTTAGAAAGGGCGCTGATTAACTTTATGCTGGACCTGCACCACAAGAAGCACGGCTATTTAGAGATCTGGCCCCCCTCCTTGGTAAACCGTGTCTCAATGTTTGGGACCGGGCAGCTTCCCAAGCTTGAAAAGGATATGTATCAGCTGAAGGATGACGACCTTTTTCTTATACCGACGGCGGAGGTCCCCGTGACCAATATGCATAGGGGTGAAGTTATTGACGCTGATAAACTTCCGATGTGCTATGTAGCCTACACCCCCTGCTTTAGGCGTGAGGCTGGCTCGTATGGCAAGGAGACAAAGGGGCTGATAAGGGTTCATCAGTTTGATAAGGTCGAACTGGTTAAGGTAGTTATGCCGCGGGCATCATACGATGAACTTGAAGGTATCCTGGAAGATGCCGAGGAAGTTTTACGGCTGCTTAAAATTCCCTATAGAGTAAGCGTCTTGTCAACAGGTGAATTAAGTTTCGCGGCGGCAAAGTGCTATGATATTGAAGCCTGGGCGCCGGGGGCCAACACCTATCTGGAGGTTTCCAGCTGCAGCAATTTTGAGGACTTTCAGGCGCGGAGAATGGGCATAAGGTTTAAGGACGCGAAAACAAAAAAGAAAGGCTTTGTCCACACACTAAACGGCTCAGGTGTCGCCCTTGCCAGAACCTTTATATGTCTAATTGAAAACTATCAGCAGGAGGACGGCAGTATATTAATTCCGGATGTTCTCAAGCCGTATATGGGCGGACAAAATATTATTCAACCCCCTTTGAGCTAATGCTGAAAAAAATAGTTAAGTTACTACTCGGGGTAATGTTGGTACCGGCTTCCGTTGCTTTTTCTATCTCACTTTTTGAGCAGATCAGGCGCGTTCAACCCCAGCATAATCCGCAAAACTATTTTCTATATGGCGTTTCTTCTTATATTCTTCTTCATCTGGTTTTTTTTAAGCCGGTTTATTTATATGTATGGGGGCACGAGGCCATGCATGTCCTTGCCGCCTGGCTCTGCGGCGGCACGGTCAGCTCTTTTAAGGTTTCTTCTGCTGGTGGAAGCATTAATACGTCCAAGTCTAATTTTTTTATAGCCCTGGCGCCCTATTTTTTTCCAACCTACACGCTTTTTTTCACACTTATTTTAGGATGCTTCTCGCTTTTTACAAATATTGAGCCTTACCTGAGATACTTTGTTTTTATTTTGGGCCTTACTCTTAGTTTTCACTTTATTATGACCATAGAGATGATTAAAAAAAGCCAGCCGGATATCATTAAGACAGGCTATTTTTTCTCGATTAACCTTATATATCTTCTTAACACCATTATCCTTGCCGGAATTTTAAGCTTTGTTTTTTTGGATGTAAAATTTTT
>DAOVNW010000104.1 GCA_030630095.1 Candidatus Omnitrophota bacterium | reverse complement strand
ATTTCCCTGATAATTAAAGCTCTTGTAACAGATGACGGACGAGGGACACTACAATCAAAAGACGAGATTGAGGCTATAGGCCACCGTGTTGTCCATGGGGCAGAGGAGTTTAGGGGGTCTACGTTAATTACTAATGATGTTGTTAAGTCAATCAAGCGCTCAAGTAAGCTGGCGCCGCTTCATAATCCGCCGAATTTGGCCGGCATCAACGCCGCCAAAAGGATATTTAGCGGGATGCCGCAGGTAGCCGTCTTTGACACAGCCTTTCATCAGACTTTGCCAAGGCATGCTTATCTCTATGGCCTGCCTTATAAGTATTACGCGAAATATCATATCAGAAGGTATGGTTTTCACGGAACAAGTCATAGGTATGTAGCTCTCGAGGCGGCCAAGAGGCTGAAAAAACCTTTAAACAGCTTGCGTCTTATTACTTGTCATCTCGGTAACGGCTGCAGCATAACCGCCGTAAACAGAGGCAAATCTATTGATACCTCAATGGGGTTTACTCCTTTGGAGGGCTTGCTAATGGGAACCCGCTGCGGAGACATTGACCCGGCGATTCTTTTATACATTATGAAAAAAGAGAAATTGAGCCCCGATGAGATGAATGATTTGTTAAATAAAAAAAGCGGCTTAAAGGGTGTCTCGAAGGTGGGCAGTGATATGAGAGATATATTAGCAGCCGCGAAAAGAGGCAATAAATTAGCAAAGGCAGCCTTTGATATTTTTATTTATCGGATAAAAAAATATATTGGCGCTTATATGGCTGTTATGGGAGGGGCTGAGGCCATTGTTTTTACCGCTGGGATAGGTGAAAATGTTAAGGTTGTACGGAATAGAGTTTTAGGCGGTATGAGTCCGCTTATTGCTAAAACGCGCATTCTGGTTATCCCGACCGATGAAGAGCTGTTAATCGCTCAGGACACTTTTGCTATTGTCAAAAAAAGTAAAAAGCAAAAGGGAATAAAATAACCAAAATATGAAATATAAACAATCACCAATAACCAAGATACAAGATATACCCTTTCGGGCACAAGCAAACAATATTCAAATTTCAATATCCAATAATCAAACAGTTGCTCCTGTTTTAGTTTGGTTATTTGAATTTGGTCATTGGTTATTATTTGGTTATTGTATCTTGTATCTTGTTTCTTTTTTGTGCCCGTAAGGGCATAACTTGGTTCTTGGTTATTTAAATTCAGATATTTTTGGTAGAACTTTACTTTCATTAGGAGATTAATTATGGCAGTTCCAAAAAGAAGGCATTCCAAGGCAAGGCGCGATAAAAAAAGGACGCATAAAAAGTTAGATACGCGGAGTTTCGCGAAATGCGGCCACTGCGGGCGGGCAAAAAAGCCGCACGCTATTTGTCCTTACTGCGGCTATTACAGGGGCAAGAAGGTGCTTGAGATAAAAGTTAAAAAAAAGAGTGAGTCACAAAAATAAATTATGAAAATAGCTATTGACGCGATGGGCGGTGATTTTGCGCCGCAAAGTACCGTAGAGGGAGCTATTCAGGCGGCTAAAGAATACGGCTATGAAATAATTCTGGTAGGCGAGGAGTTATTTCTAAAAAAAGAGCTTAGTAAACATAAGACTGTGCCGGATAAGGTTTCCATCAAGCATGCCTCTGAAATTATCGGTATGGATGAAGCGCCCGCCGTAACAATCCGTAAAAAGAAAGATTCCTCAATAAACGTCGCGGTCAATCTGGTGCGGGATAAGTTGGCTGATGCCATGGTAACCGCCGGCAATACCGGCGCGGTTGTTTGCAGCGCGGCTCTAAAGTTAAAAACCCTGGAGGCCATTGACAGGCCGGGCATTAGTGTGGTTTTGCCTACTCTCCTTGGACAGACATTACTAATTGACGTCGGCGCCAATATTGACTGCAAACCTGAACATCTCCTTCAGTACGCGATTATGGGATCAGTTTACTGCCGTTATGTGCTGTCCAAGAAAGAGGTAAAGGTTGGACTTTTAAGTATCGGCGAAGAAAAAAGCAAAGGAACGGAATTAACCAAAATAGCGCACAGTCTGATAGATAAAAGTTCTCTCAACTTTATAGGCAATGTTGAGGGCAAAGATATATTTTCGGGAAAGGCTGATGTCATTGTCTGCGATGGTTTTACCGGCAACATTATTCTCAAGGTACTGGAGAGCGTAGCTGAGACGGTGGCCGGCCTGTTTAAGCAGCAGTTAAGCAGTAATCTTTTCACAATGCTGGGAGGATTGTTAAGTATGCCGGCGTTTAGAAACCTGAAAAGAAAGGTTGATTATGCCGAGCAAGGGGGCGCGCCTCTTTTGGGTATAGGCGGCATCTGCATTGTGGGCCATGGAAGGTCATCCGCCAAGGCCATAAAAAATGCCATCAGGGTAGCTGCCGAAGCCGCGCTTCATAATGTAAATCAGCATATTATAGACGCGGTTAAAAATGGTTAGGAGATTTTATCACTGGGAGTTGATATGAAAATAAGTAAAAAAATGAAGATTACCGGTATCGGCAACTACTTTCCAAAAAAAATACTGACCAATAGTGACTTGGAAAAAATGATTGATACCTCTGATGAATGGATTACCACTCGAACGGGCATAAAGCAACGGCGGATAGCCGCTGAAGATGAAAGTACTTCCGCTATGGCCGCCAAGGCCGCCAGAAAGGCCATTAAGGAAGCGGGGCTTAAGTCTTCTGATATAGAACTTATTATGGTGGCTACCATTACGCCGGATATGAACTTCCCCTCAACCGCCTGCCTGGTTCAGGCTGAAATAAAAGCTTTTAACGCGGCCTGTTTGGATATTGGAGCTGCCTGTTCCGGTTACGTGTACGGATTATCTATCGCCCGGGCATATATAGCCAGCGGAGTCTATAAGAATATTTTACTTATTGGGGCGGAGAAGCTTTCATCTATCACGGATTGGACTGACAGAAATACCTGTGTCTTATTCGGAGATGGAGCCGGGGCTTGTGTTCTGCAGCCGGGTTATACAAATAGCGGTATCCAGTCAATTTTACTTGGTAGTGACGGCAGAAAAGGCGGCCTTTTATATATTCCGGCAGGAGGTTCTAAAATGCCCTCGAGCATGCAAACAATCAACGAGCATCTGCATTTTATTAAAATGAAAGGAAGCGAACTTTTCAAGGTAGCAGTTACCAAAATGACGGAGGCGGCTGTTGGAGCCCTTGAAATGTGCGGGATGACGCCTGACGACATAGATATGCTGGTGCCTCATCAGGCCAATATAAGAATAATCAGGGCGGTCGGCAAAAAATTGAAACTCCCTGATGAGAGAGTCTATACAAATATTGAACATTATGGAAATATGTCAAGCGCCTCAATCGCGACCGCCTTAAACGAAGCGGTTATCAAAGGCCGAATACGAAAAGGAAATATCGCGGTTCTAACATCTTTCGGCGGCGGCCTTACCTGGGGAGCCTGCGTTATAAAATGGTAAAAAGTATAGAAGAAAAAATTGCCTTTATTTTTCCCGGCCAAGGGGCCCAATATCCGGGCATGGGTAAAGACTTATATGATAACTTTAAGGGCGCGAAAGATATTTTTGACAAGGCGGACGAGATTTTGGGTTATAGCCTGAGCCGTATCTGTTTTGAAGGGCCGGCGGATAAACTCGCGAGTACGGAAATATCCCAGCCGGCTATCCTGACCGCCAGTATAGCCGCGTTAGAGGCGCTAAGGGAAGTTGGAATAATGGCCAGCGCTGATTTTTATGCCGGCTTAAGCCTGGGAGAATATAGCGCTTTGACATCCGCAGGCAGTATGAGATTTGAGGAAACCGTCGCGCTGGTAAGCAAGAGAGGCAAGCTAATGCGGGAGGCGTCAATAAAAAACCCCGGCAAAATGATGTCTATTATAGGTCTTACCCCTGCTCAGGTCAAAGAGGTTGCTCAGACCACAAAAACATACGTAGCCAACATTAACTGTCCCGGGCAGGTAGTTATTTCCGGAAGAGAGGATGATGTCGAGAAGGCGAAAGCTAAAGCTATTGAAGCCGGAGCCAAAAAAGTAATCGCTCTTAAAGTATCCGGCCCCTTTCACTCAAAACTTATGACATCTGCCAGTGAGAGCCTGAAGGAGGAGCTTGAAAAAGTCAACATTGCGCCTCCCAAGGGAAAAGTTATCTTTAATGTTACCGCCCGGGATGAGAATGAGCCGGCGCTGATAAAGGAAAATCTATATCGACAGGTTAATCATACTACCTTCTGGCAAAAGTCAGTTGAAAATATCGCGGGCGGGGAATGCCGGCTTTTTTTTGAGATAGGCCCCGGGCAGGTGTTAAGGGGTTTATTAAAAAGAATTAACCCTGAATTAAAAGTTTCTAACGCGGCTAACTTAGAGGACATTCGGCGCATAGAGAAGGAGTTTGCCAAATGATATTAAAAGGAAAGCTGTCAATAGTTACCGGAGCAGCTCAGGGAATCGGAAGGAAGATAGCGAAAAAACTCGCGGCAAATGGTTCTGATCTTATGATTTGCGAT
>DAOVNW010000190.1 GCA_030630095.1 Candidatus Omnitrophota bacterium | reverse complement strand
GACAATGTGACCGCGGAAGTAGAGCTTATTATTCCTATAGCTATGGAGAAGGAACTGCGTTTTGCCATCAGAGAAGGCGGCCGTACTGTAGGAGCGGGTGTTATAAGTGAGGTTATTGAGTAAGAACCGGAAGAGGAGTAAGATGGCAAAGCAACAACAAAAGATCAGAATAAAGTTAAAGGCATATGACCATAGAGTATTAGACCAGTCCGCGGGTGAGATAATGAATACCGCCAGGCGCACGGGGGCGAAGATTTCAGGGCCCGTGCCTCTGCCGTCAAAAAGAGAAGATTATACGGTTTTAAGGTCGCCGCATGTTAATAAAAAGTCAAGAGAGCAATTTCAGATTAAAACCCACACAAGGCTGTTGGATATAATTAATCCCAGCGCTAAAACTATTGATGCTCTTAAGAGACTTGATATGCCGACTGGTGTGGATATTGAGATAAAGTAAAGGATATATGATGGCAATAGGATTGTTGGGTAAGAAATTGGGAATGACGCAGATTTTTAAAGAAGACGGGAAGATTGTACCTGCTACGGTTATCGAAGCGGGGCCGTGTTACGTTTTACAGGTAAAGGGCGGGGAGAAAGATGGTTATCGCGCCCTTCAGTGCGGGTTTGACAGCCAGAAGGAATCCCGCGTTAATAAACCGTTATTAGGAAGGTTTAAAAAGGCTGATGTCAAACCGCTTAAATTTATAAAAGAGATACGTGTGGGTGAAGCTGATGAGAGTAAGTATAAAGCGGGAGATGAGCTGAAGGTGGATTTGTTTAATGTGGGTCATTTTGTGGATATTACGGGAACCTCTATAGGCAAGGGTTTTCAGGGGGTTATGAAAAGGTGGAACTTTAAGGGCCATCCGGCCAGTCACGGCGCGAAGGTTCACCGGACTCCCGGTTCAATCGGCGCCAGCGCCAGTCCTTCGAGAGTTTTCAGAGGAAAGCATTTACCGGGCAGGATGGGGGGCAAGCGGATTACTACGCAAAACATGAAGGTTCTTAAGGTGGATAAGGATAGTAATTTACTGGTAGTAAAAGGGGCTGTTTCGGGATCAAAAAACAGTTACCTGGTAATTAAGCCGGCCCTGAAAAAGAAAAGACAAAGTAAGCCAATAAATAACGAATCAGGCGCAGAGAGTAAAGTACAATGAAAGAGCTGCAAGTTTATAATGTAAAAGGACAAAAAGTTAATTCTCTAAAATTAGACGAAAAGCTTTTTGACGGGAAGGTAAATGAAGCCGTTTTGCACGAGGCTATTGTGATGTACCGGGCGAATAAAAGAGTTGGCGCGGCATCTACAAAGAGAAGGTCTGAGGTAAGCGGCGGGGGGATAAAGCCCTGGCGCCAAAAAGGTACGGGGCGAGCAAGAACCGGTTCCATTAGGTCCCCTATCTTTAGAGGAGGCGGTTCCATATTCGGCCCCAAGCCCAGAGATTATTCATACAGTATTCCTAAAAAAATAAAAAGGAAAGCATTGTTATCTTCTATTAATTCGAAATTAAACGACGGGAATATTATTATTGTGGAAGAGATAAAACTTGATAAAATTAAAACCAGAGAATTTGTTGATATCTTTAAAGCTCTGAAGCTGGCGGAGGATAAAGTTCTTCTGGTAGTAGAAAAAGTCGAAAATAATTTGAGGAAATCCGCCGGTAACGTTAAGAACATTACCGTGAAAAACGCGGACAACTTTAATACCTATGACGTCCTGGCCAATAAGAAGATGGTAGTAACAGAGAAATCATTAGAACTTATAAATAAGCGGGTTTCATTATGAAAGACGCCTACATAATTCTTAAAAGTTTACTAAGAACAGAAAAAGGCGCGGTTTTAAACCGTGAAAATAAATACCTTTTTGAAGCGGACAAGAAGGCGAATAAGATTGAAATAAAAAAGGCGGTAGAAACTATCTATAAAGTGAAAGTTAATAGCGTCAATGTAATATCCATGCGGGGCAAGCAAAAAAGGGTGAGATATAAAAAAGGCAAAACTCCGGATTGGAAGAAAGCAATTGTAACCCTAAAAGAAGGTCAGACTATTGACATTATGTAGGGGTAGTATGGAAGGAAATTATGGGAATTAAAGCAAGAAAGCCAAGAACACCATCACAGCGCTGGACCAAACTTCTGGACTTTAAGGAGCTGGAGCCTCGCAACAAAAAGCCGGAGAAGTCTCTGACGGTTGCTTTGAAAAAGAGCGGAGGGCGCAACTCTCACGGGCATATTACCTCACGCCACAGAGGCGGCGGACATAAGCGCAAGTATAGATTAATAGATTTTAAGAGAGATAAAGACGACGTGATGGCAAAGGTAGTTTCCGTTGAGTACGATCCAAACAGATCGGCGAACATTGCTCTCTTGCATTATCCTGATGGTGAGAAAAGGTATATTATAAGTCCTTTGGATTTAAAGGTTGGTGAAGAGATTGCTTCAGGTGAAAACGCTGAAATAAAAACGGGCAATTCATTGCCGCTTTTTAAGATACCTCCGGGTATGCCGGTGCATAATATTGAACTCGCTCCCGGCAAAGGCGGGATACTTGTTCGCGGCGCCGGCGGCACGGCCATAATTATGGCCTTAGAAGGGAAATACGCCCATATAAAACTGCCTTCAGGAGAGATTCGTCTGATCAGGAAGGAGTGCAGGGCT
>DAOVNW010000013.1 GCA_030630095.1 Candidatus Omnitrophota bacterium | reverse complement strand
TAAAAGAGGTAAAAAACTTCATCGACAGAAGCCTTAAAGAAGAATTTTCAGGCGAGTATGAAAAACTGCCCGATGATAACCTAAATAACTTGCGGCAAATTTATGAAGCGGATAAAAATATTCTTTTAATTGCCGAAGAAGAAGAAAAAGTTATTGCTGTCATAGGCGTTTTAAATGAAAGCGATGGAGTAGCGCTGATAAGGAGATTTTTTATTCATCACGGATATCGGGGAAGAAATATTGAAGATACTCTCCTTCACAGAGTAATTGACTTTTGCAGAATAAAGGGCTACAAGCGTATTCTATTTCGTTCAACCGGCCGGATGAAGTCCGCTATTAGTCTTTGCTTAAAGAATGGCTTTCTGGAGAAGGAGCGGCAGAGTATGGGCGGGCGCGAAATTGTTGAACTTATTTATAAAATAGGGCATTAACTTGAAAAAGACTACGGTCAAAAAACCATAAAATAACCTTTGGAGGTAAAGATGAGGCAGGGAGTAATTATTACTATATTATTCTTTTTAGTTATATCGGGACTATCCTGCGCTGAAATAGCGCCCCCTTCACCGGTTCAGATATTACAACACCCCCTGGGAACAGATTCTCTTTATAGGGGAATGACAAAAGAAGAGGTGTTGGAGCTGTGGGGTAAGCCGGCCAGAACAATCACTACAGCTCCTAATGCCTGGACAGATCAGAAGGAAGAGTGGATTTACGACGCGCGCTACCCGGCAATTCCGCTGGATGCCGACTATCTCTCCAAGCCAAAACGCCTTTATTTTGAAGGAAACATTTTAATTAAGTGGGAAGAAGATAAGGAAACAAAATAAAAAATTGTTTTGCAAAAGACTAAATCTATGAAAAAAATTTTTATTGTTCTTTTATTAGCCGCTATCATTAGCGGCTGCTCCAGGCACGTAATCAAGTATTCAATTTCAAAAAGCAGTATCTTGTGCCGTCAGGAGCGCAGTATAGACATAGAAACCTTTACTGATAACCGTCCCGAGCAAGAGCGAACTGGTAAAAACGGAAAATTTTTGAAGTTTGCTTCTAAGGACTCGCACTTTAAGGAGAATATAACCGTTTCTTTAAGCAGAATTCTTGAGCAGGAACTCAAAAAAAGCGGCCTGCTGATCGCAAGCACCGCTCAGGAGGACAAAAGAAATGTCTCTGACTATACATTATCAGGTTCTCTAGAACATTTTCAGGCAGCACTTCAACTGCCAAAGACAACGGTGGTTCCGTATTTAAAACAAGTAGCCAGTATTTGGTCCAAAGATGAATTTATCATAGCTATTGAGATTAAAATTAAATTGACGGACACCACAGGTAAGATACTGATTGATAAATGCTATATCTTTAACGAGGACAAAAAACTTCCGACGGGCCTCCTCAGCTCGGCCAGATACTCAAGGGGATTTAACTACAAATTGAAATTACTGGATAAAGCTTTAAGTAGTGTAATAGATGATATCAGAAACGACGTTTTGATTAAAATTACACAGGATTAGCTTTCGGAACAGAATAGGAAGAGAAAATGATTACTTTTGAAGATTTCAAAAAAATAGAGTTAAAAATTGCTAAAATTATTGAAGTAAAAGAACATCCGAACGCGGACATGCTATATGTCCTGAGGGTTGAAATTGAAGATAAGCCAAGGCAAATAATAGCCGGTATCAAAAAATACTACACACCTGAGGAGCTAAAAGGCAAGCAGATAGTTGTTTTGGCCAATATAGAGACGGCAACAATAAGAGGGGAAATCTCCGAAGGAATGCTTCTGGCAGCTAAAGACGATGAAAACCTGGCAATTTTAATACCTGAAAAAAATGTAAAGACGGGAAGCACTGTTAGCTAAGGGCTAATGATAAAAAATACCATAGTTAATTTTGAATTTGAGGCGATATGCCAAAGATGCGGCATCTGCTGCGGAAGCGAAGACGGCGATCCCTGCCAGCATTTAAAAAAAGATAAAGATAATAAATATTTCTGCGCTATTTATCAGAAAAGGTTCGGTTTACATAAAACCGTAAATGGCATTTTAATAAAATGTGTACCGATAGAAGAGGCTTTAAGAGACAAACCGGAGTTAAGAAAAAAATGCGCCTATGCCAAAATGTAAAGGATGAGAAAAACAAAATATAAGCCTCTTGTAATTGAACACAGATTAAGCAAAAACGGCCTGCGCTTAAAGGCAAAAGGGCTTGATTTTAACTTGAGCTATCCGG
Organism: Candidatus Omnitrophota bacterium; assembly: GCA_030630095.1. GTDB lineage: Bacteria > Omnitrophota > Gorgyraeia > JAGLLT01 > JAGLLT01 > JAGLLT01. The sequence goes on along the minus strand of DAOVNW010000013.1, from coordinate 9,519 downwards.
GAAACATCTGGGCTGAATACCCGCAAGAATGTAAAAATTTCCTGGTAGATAATTTAGTTTACACTCTAACCGCGAACATTCCTCTTATAGCGCCCATTGACAGTATTGTATATAAAAATATATCCACACCCTTTATCAAACCCTACGTAGACCTGCTAACCATAGAAGGAATCCCTTCCGCGATTGACAGTTATGACGATAGTTTACTGCAAACGTTAAAGCGTTATAATAATATTTCATATGCTGGCTTTTTATCTGGCTTATAAAAGAGGGGAAAAAGGAAGGCTAATCGACTTCTTTCTTAAAAAACACCTAACCACAGCCATCACCTTAACAACCAATAAAGCCCCACTGAAAAGAAGAAGCAAAAAAGTTTATCCACAAGATACTATAAAACATCTATAACTTACTACGTTTAAGCAAGTTACAGATGTTATTTCATTATGCTGTAGTTAACATAATATACATTATAGGACATTTTTAACAACCACAAATAATAAACCATTTATATAATGGGCTTGCAAGCTCTTTGTTTGCAAGCCTTTTTTGTTCTGGGGGGCTTAAAATGAAAAAACTATCTGCCGGCTGGATACCCAAACGTCCTGGCATTTTAGATCACTATAAATCAATGAGTAAGTCTGCTATTATTCTTTTCGATGTCTACCTCCTCACCGCTAATAAAGACACCTGCGAAAGCGCGCAAACCATAGACAGCCTTCGGGAAATTTTAGGCTGGAGCCGGCAAACCATAATAACCGCAAAACAAGGATTACTTAAAAAGCGCTGGATCGAGACCCGCGGCCAGTCAAAAGTTTTCATAAAAAAGCTCGTAACTTATCAACAAGATACTAACAACCAGATAGCAAATAGTCTAAAAACTGGACTAAATAGTCTAAAAACTGAACTATTAGAAATTTTTAATGCTCAGCCCAATAGTCTAAAAACTGGACTAAATAGTCTAAAAACTGGACTAAATAGTCTAAAAACTGGACCCCCCTTATATAGTACTAAGAAGAAGAATAGTAGTACTACGAAAAACACTACAACCACCCTTCCCTCTTTTTACATCAAAAAAATAAAACCTACCGGCAGAAACAAGCACCTCTTGAAATATACAACCGAAGTAATCAACGAGCGCCTGGCGGCCGGCTGGCGACCGGAATGGATCGAGCGAGAAATTGCAAACCTCAAGAATGACGAAAAAATACACCACCTCTTGTCTGCTGATAAATTAAAGCATTACCAGGATGAGATCAAGCGCGGATATATAGACCGCGAAAACGAAGCCAAGCTAAGCGGCCAGATCTGCGGAAACTGCAAGCACTACCCTGGCTATTTAAAATTATGTAAGTATAAAAATAAAAAAGTCCACAACGCAATGGCCGCGCTGGACTGTAACTTTGAACCTAAAAAAGGATAAGCGCGCTGATGAATATTAAACTTAGATGCAATATCTGCGAACAACTAAGGCCCTGGGATAAAATTTCAGTTTTATCTAAAGACGAAACTGTCAGGGGCATACGTATTACCCAGAATATTCGATATTGTAACGACAACCAAAAATGCGGTGATGAGGCAGAGCAGTTTACCTTTTTAAACTTAAGGAGGGGTAACGATGTTTGTTGAGCATTTAAACAAAGCGCTTAATTCTATAATAGCAGCGGAAAAAATTTTAAAAGAAAAAAGAAAGGCTATGTGGATTAAAGACGCAACTGACAGAGAAGAACTGCGGAAATATTTTACAATAACAATGGGCGAAAGATGTGCAATGGACGAAGAACTAATAAGACACAGTATACGCGTACAAGTAGTAAAAGAGGAACTGCAAAATATTGTAGCTTACTATGGGAAAAAGAGAGAAAAACACTGAATTAAAAGGGTACAGCGTCAAGCTCCACTGTATAGTGTGCGGCCGCGGATATACTATCCAGACCCACAAAGACACTTTACTGCGCTATACCCCCCTATTTAAAGCAAGATATATCTGCTTCCTTTGTAGAACGCTAAACTTGACAAAAGCCCCTAAAAGTGCTATAAAAGATACGAAGCAAATAAACTTTAATTTTTAGGGGACTTTTAACGAAGTCCCCTGTTTTTTTGGAGTGGCTATGAAAGAAGCACATTGCGGACGCTGTAAAATTTGTGGCAGGCGAATATCCGGCCTTGGCTTTGACGGCCTTATGATGATGATGAGGCTACATTATAAAAAAGAACATCCTCGGGAGTACGAAGAAAACAACCGGCGCAGTGCCAGGAAGCGGGCTAAGTGGGCATAAGGAGGCAATATTATTATGGCTAAATCGGAAAAGTTTGAAGGCAACAAAGTTGATTTTATCTGTAAGTCCTGCGGTGCCGTAAACACCAGGGACGGCAAAGCGCACTTCCGTAAATTAGGGCGCGGCCCAAAAAAAGAAACTGAGAAAATAAGGAGTAAGCCGGATGAAAAAATCAAACCCCAAGAAAACAAAACCGACCCGCCCAAACCTCAAAAAGAAACCCACGAAGAGGAAGATCTCTTCTAAAATTTCTCCTAAGCCGGATAAAAATATCAGCGCGGGCCTGGAGAATATAAGCAAAAAAGTTGAGGCAGAACACCAGGAGCCAGTTAAGGAGCCGGTAAAGCAGCCTGATCCGCCTACCTCTCCCCCGCCTCTCCCTGGACTGCCGGCGGTTAACTTCCTGGCCAATATGTGCAGGACGTTTTTTGATTTTGTATCCGTACGTAAAAACTGGCCGGTGATGACAAACGATGAATATAAAATTTTACAACCAAAGGCCGACTATATCGAAAAAAAATACCTCCCCCTTGCCCTGCTTAAATTCGGGCCGGAAATAGACTTTCTTGGCTGCTTTGCCCTGATAGTCTTTTCACGCGGTCCGGCGCAGGAGGGTGCGGGGAAAAAAGAACAGCCGGCAAGGGGGCCGGTAATCATCTCGGACAGTCAAAAGGCGCCGTCTGTAGATGAAATCTAACATCACGATTATTTTCGGCAAAAGAGGCAGCGGTAAATCTACGCTAACAAAAAAATTGGCGCTACAGGAGCAACGCTTAATCATCTTTGACACCCTGGGCGAATACGATAAAGAAGGCGTTGTTATCACGAATATTTTAGACCTACTCTACTACCTCAAAAAAAATCATCATAAGAAATTCAGGATTGTTTTTTGCCCGTTAGATTTACAGATCAATTTTAATTATGTCTGCGAGACAATATACACCATCGGCAAATTAACCTTCGCGATCGAAGAGGTTGACGCCTTCTGCTCCCCCTTCTCTACCCCGTTAGAATTTCAGAAGATAATCAGATACGGCCGGCATAGGGACATCTCTATTATTGCCAACACCAGGCGGCCGGTAGAGATGAGCCGGCTTCTATCTTCCCAGGCTAACCGGATCATTTCCTTTGTACAGCACGAACCCCGCGACATAGCCTATCTAAAATCTATCATCGGCCCGGAAGCGGATAAACTTAAAAGCCTTAAAGAGTATAGTTATCTCGAGCACTACAACGGACAAATTAAGATACACGAAAATGAGCGAAAAGCAAATCAAGAAGATAAGGAAAATATTAAGCCGGGCAGCTAACAAAGAAGCCAATAGAATTTACCGGGGCGGCTTCTTTAAAAGGCTATATGTTGCTTTTTTGATACTACGAAAAAAATTCTAAAAAAAACTTGACAATGAAGTAAGCGCTTTGGTAACCTTTAACTAAGATTTAATCGTAAGGGGACTTAAAGAAGACTTAAGTCCCCTTTTTTTATGTTCCCTTGCGATAGGTTAAAACCCAGAGCATAGGCCCCCTGGGATATTTCCTCGGGGGCCGACAAACAAAAAGGAGTAGAGCAATGATGAACGTTATACCAAAAAAGCCGGAACAGATTATCAGGTTCGCAGTTTTATTTCTGGTGATGGCCTTTCTTATGAGAACCGTACCTTTACCGCCTAATGTAAAGCAGATGTTCAGGTTTTAAGGCAGCAAGTACTAATTTAGTAATAAATAGTTTTTAAATAGTAATTCGATAACTTGGAGGATCTGAAATGCTAAAAGGTGGATTAAGATATATTGAGAGGTTTTTGGGGACCATTACGCAGAGCGACAATCTCGAAACGTCCCTTTCTGGCGGACTGCCGAAAAGGTTTTTGTATCATCGGCTTTTTTTACGCCTAAGCGGCACGCTTACTATTGCCGCTGCGGCCGCTACAAGCGTACTTGATACAGCACCGGCCAGCCTCATTAAAGACATTAAAATTACAGCTAACGGGAAAACCGTTATCAAGTCTATTGACGGCGCCACGCTGTACAAAATAAATGCGATTAAGCACGCAACGACCCACCCCTTAACGGCTCCAGGAGTTACCGTTGGAGATCACGCATTTAGCTGTCTTATATCCTTAGATCTGGTTGATCTTCTCGGCAAAGTACCCCTTGATACAATGTTTAATTCCAATGGCCTTTCTACGTTGGACTTAAGTGTTACCTGGGGAGACGCTGAAGATTTAGTTGTTATAGGTGGAGCTACATTAACCTGGGGCGTTACCCCCACGCTGTCTGTAACCAGCGTAGAGTCTTTTGGCGACATCGATCCAAAGCAGCAGTTAATTCTTAACACCGAGTATATTGCCGCGGACAGCGAAGTCATTGCCAGCACTGACAAGCATCAGATAACGCTGGCCACGGGCAACTTCTTCAGAACCCTGATATTAAAAACTACGGATGCCGGCGTACCCGAAAATGACATAATTAACAACATTACTCTTAAGAGCGGTAATGAGGTTTTTATGAATATTCCTGGCATTGACTTAAGAGACAGAAATAAGAGTGAGTTTGGACTTGAGACTATGCCAGCCGGTTTCTATGTGATAGACTTTGCGAAATACGGCAGCCTGGCCGATCTTTTAGACGCTACCAATATGGACAGTCTAAAGCTCGAGCTGAATGTAACCAAGGGCGCCGGTGAAACCAGAGTAAGGGTTGTAGCGCAAGAGTTTATAATGCCGGCTGTTCAAGCTAAGTAAGTATTAAAAATGAAAGGGACTGGCGGGCAACCCCTTTAAAGGTTGCCCGTTTTTATTTGAGATATGTTGCCATTTTTAGCCAGCACAGCATTAACGTTTGGAGCTAATCACTTAAACTCAAGGCTTAATTCCGGCAATGGGGGAGATCCAGGATATGACAGCGATGTCAGCAGAGAGATTAACCGGATTAAGGGCATCGCTAATACCCACCTTTCCCGCGTAGGGCAAAATAGTCCAGAGGCTCAACGGATTATGGCCGACTTCAACAAGGCTATCTCTTATGTGGGCCCCAGGGACTTACGGCACGACGTCCCGTTGAATTACGCGCAGCAACACGCAGCGCAATTAACTAACCAGTATCGACAGCGCATATCAGCAGAGGCAGCTCAGGCCGTCCACCAGGAAGCCGATCAACAAGAAGCCGGAAGTGATTCACCGTTTATGTGGCTTAATATGCTGGACTTATTCCGTCCAACGCCTGCCCCCGCAAAAAGCACAGTCGCCGGCGAATATCCAACACCAGCGCCAGCCGAGAAAGCCGGCATTAACATAGGGGTAGTAGCGGCAATCGTCCTTGTAGCTATTTTATTTCTGAAAAAATAAGGAGAGAGCAATGGGATTATTAGATTTTTGGACTAAAAAGGTCAGCGACAAACCTTCAATGGGGGCGGTTCCTCAGCCAGAGCCGGCTAAAGTTACCAGCGGCATCTGGGACACTATCGGAAGCTATTTAAAGAAGGGCGCCGATATTGGAATGAACTATTTGGATAAAAAAATTACTGCCGGCTTTGACAGAAAAGAAGATAGTTTTAGCGCGGCTTACGGCCACGCCGGCTGGGGGCCGGCTTATGCTTATCCTACCCTTCCCAGTGTGTCCCCCCCTGTAATCATAAACCCGCCTGCAGGAACGCCGGAAAAGAAAAGTAATTGGCTTAATGATTTTTTGTTACTTAATGCTTTTAGGGGGACGTCCGTCAGCGGCGCGCCAGCGCAAAAACCAATGATACTCGGGGGCAACAACTTTGATATAACGTCTGTCGCGGTTATTGGCGCGGTTATTTTGGCAGTCGTATGGATAACTAAAAAATGAACTTTCAAGAAAAAATAAATTCAATTAGGTCAAAAAACGCTTCGACTTACAGGATTATCACCATTGACCTATCGACAGCAAGAAGCAAATTTGAGATGGCTATAGCCGGAGCCTTTATTTTTGGCTATGCGGCAACTGACGCCGCCGCGAATATCAATATAAAACTGAATGAAGACAGAAATGATAGTATACCCCTCAGCTCTCAAAAATTTATCGAGGCTGTCTTCTATCGCCTCTATGTTTCAAATGACGCCCAGGCCGGCAAAACTATTACGCTGGCTATCGCCACCTTCGATGTCAACTTCTTCAGGGTTGGCGATTTAACCAGCGGGGACATAGCGAGCATTGGCGAAGTAACGCTTAATAAAAAAGTAGAGACCTTAGAAAGAATTAAGGCTTACGGCGCCGGTAGCTATAATCAGGTTGATATAACAACGGCAGCAACACTGATAAAAGCCGCGAAATCAGACAGACGAAGCCTTGTTATTGAAAATATATCCGATACTGATATTTATATCGGTTTGGATAACGCCGTTACTACCGCGACAGGTTTGCTTTTAAAGGCAAACGCTTCAATAGAATTTACATATTACAACGGTACTATTTATGGGATACACGGCGGTACTGGCAATAAAAGAGTTAGTTATATTGAAATAGCCGAAAGTTGAGAAATTTATAATGCCGAGAATATCAGCAGTAGCACAAAGATTACAGCGTTGCTATGAAAAAATTACAGGCGAAACCGAGCAAATAAATCAGGGCGGGGCGCATCCTACTCTCGCTGATGTTGGAGGTTGCGCTTATGACTATTATGTCCCCGAGGACGCAATAAAGATATGTTTAAGTATACAATTTGCATCTGACTATGCGGGCGAAACCTCTTATTTAAAATTTAGAATTGGGGCAGCAAATTTTAGCACAATAGAAATAGTAATAGGCGTATCCTATCAAAGAAAAACAGTTGAGATAAATGTTGACCCAAGCTGGTTGGGTTCTATTCAAACTTTACAAATCCAAATGGCGAACAATTACGGGGCGAATAGATGCAAGGTTAACGGTAACGGCGATACAGTAAGGATTTGGTGCAAGTAAATGTCTAATAAAATTTTAATTAAAGACTGGGGCGATCAAGAAGTTGTAACCGGCGAAAAATACGAGCTGCATTACAAACTCCTTCCCTTCTTTACGAAGTGGCAGATAAACAACATAAAAAAAAGCCTGGAGAAAAACGATACTGTCCGGCTTCTTTCGGCCGAGCGGCGGGACAACATTTTAATTCTTCAGATTGAAATTATCAAAAACCCGCTTCCCCTGGTAGCAATTTTAGCCGTGGTCGGTATTGCCCTGGGCGGGACTTTATTATATTTCAGCCTCGACAAAGTATATAAAATCGTAGACGAAACGCCAACCGGCAAATGGCTGCCGATAGCGATGGCCATAGGCGCGGTTGCCGGCCTGTTAGGTATCATAAGGGGGTGGAAATCGTGATCGGTATTATTAAGGCGCTTTTCAATGTTTGGCTTTATGTAGGGATAGTGATAGGCTACGTCCTACATCCTATTATTAAAAAAGCTATAGAAAGCAGGAGATAGATGAACGGACAAGGAAAAGGTATAGGCTTAATTGCAATTATTATTTTAGGCTTTTTGGTTCTATCCGGAAGAATAAAATAGTGGCCGGCTTTGAATTTAAAAAATTTATTGATGGATTTTTAAGCCCAAATATCGGCAAGATAATTTTTATTGCTATCATTATCTTGATAGTTTTAAAAGGTATCTCTTGCCAGCCAGACTTTAGAGAAGCCTTTTTTGAAAGCGAGCCGGTCCGGACCGGCTTATCACAGCCACAGCAGGAATTTGGCGGATGTTCATTTTCGAGAAGCTACTACATCAAACAATAAGGGGATTATAATGGCTAAGAAGAAGAAAGTTAAGTGGGGCAAAATCGGTGCGCCTAAAAGCGCTAAAAGAAGGGCGTATTTGAAAAAAATCCGAAAGAAGCGGTAACGTGTTTGGGCAATACTTCAAACTCCTTAAGCCCTTCATTAGGCCCTACGTGAAAGATAATAATGTAAGGGTGGCTATGGATCCCCCTGGGGCCAAAATTATTATTACTTATAACGGCCAAGATAAAATTTTTACTCAGAAAGATCTTGATGATTTTTTAAAGGAGCTGTCAGACTAATGGAACTTGACCTATTTGTCAAGCGGGCAGAATACTTTGCAAAACACAAAGATAATCCATATCAAATTATTCGGATTTTGCTTGATAGCGCCCGCGATAACGTGCAGATCACACGCGCCGGCGATCTCATAAAAGTAATACGCGCTTCAAGCGACGACGCCAATATAGACATCAGGTTTAATATGGTTGACGCTCCCCTGCTCAACTTTAAGCGCTATAGAAAAGTAGAAACCTATTTCCAAAACATATACATCTCAAACGACGCCCAGGCCGGCGAATGGGTAGATGTCCTTATCGCGGTTAAGCAATGGTTTGATATAGCCGACGTTTTTGCTGGGGGCAGCAGCAGTATGACCGGCGAACGCACAGAAACCGCCAACACCTTCATAAATGCCGTTACTTTTAATAATATTGTTACCACATACACATCAGCCGCCTTTGACGCTGCTATCTACTATTACGGGCTTTTAGAGATAGCCTTAACCGTTGCCAATGTCCCTACGGATATACTACTCGAACTCGAGTTTTCAGATGACGGGGTGACCTGGTATAAATATATGCGGGACGCCTGGGGCGACTTCCGCTATGAAGATACTGCTTGCCCTAATAATGAGTGCTTTGACTTCCCCGTCCGCGCCAAATACGTGCGGCTAAAAGCTACGGCGACAGGAACGGACGCGGTCAACACCTTTACCCTGACGGCAAAAGGCGTCTTTTCAAGATAATGGCCGGTGAAATTGTTAAGAGTTTTGCAAGCCCCACAACTGGACCAAGGGGATTAACCTTTGACGGTAAATATTTGTGGCTTTGTAGTAACGACAGCGATCTTATATACCAGCTGGATTTGAATGGTACAGTAAAAAAAAGTTTTGCTTCGCCGGGAGCCAACCCTTATCATCTTGATTTCGACGGTAAGTCTTTGTGGTTACGAGATTACACTGCACTTAAAATATACCAGCTTGATTTGAATGGTGCAGTAAAAAAAAGTTTTACACCAGTGAGTGGGAATACTGGCATTGCCTTAGATGGTAAGTTTTTGTGGCATAGCGACACAGCTGCTGTATGCATATACCAGCTGGATTTAAATGGTACAGTAAAAAAAAGTTTTGCTTCGCCGGGAACATACCCGAGAGGATTGGCCTTTGACGACAAATATTTGTGGCTCTGCGCTTCTGGTACCGATCTTATATACCAGCTGGATTTGAATGGTGCAGTAAAAAAAAGTTTT
>DAOVNW010000124.1 GCA_030630095.1 Candidatus Omnitrophota bacterium | reverse complement strand
TATTAAAACCTTCACCATCGGGTTTACCACTCTTTAAATCCAACAATTTTAATAGCTCCGGCATCTTTTCTCTTATTGGAGTCATTGCCCGAGACCGCTTAGAACGAGTCTCGATACCTTCAGAGCTAAAATATGTAAAGTCAATATCTTCGCTTAACCTGTGATAATTAAGATGAATTTTATTTAAAAGTGTCCCGCCCTTAAAAATGATTTTATCGCTCAAATGTGATTCAACGCTATTTAAAATAAGGGTCAAATAATAATCTTTTTCAATGATCTCTAATCTAAAATTAAATTTTTCCGCGATAAAAGGTATTATTTGTTGCAGCTTGTCCCTATCCATTAATAATAATTCTCCATTTTTTATTGACTCTGCCCGTCCTTGCTTCTATATCATACAAAGAAGAATAACCTTTCTGGCCTGCGTTAATTTTATTAAGCATCTTTTGAGAAACTCCAAGTTTTTCCAGGAAGAACCCTATTCTCCTGCGGATTATTTGTACAGGGTAGCGCGCGACATAATTCACAAAAACTGTCATATCAATATTCTTTAGCTGTTCAGTTAAAATACCGAATGCTTTTTTCATATCATAAAACTCAAATGTATCTAATAACGCGCGTTCTTTAGAGGCAAAAACAACATCTTCCCTGCTTATCTTACGAGTTTCCAAACCATATATCCTATTAGGCAATACTTTGATAAGCCTATACCTGACACCATCAACTATTTTCTTTATTGAATATTTATCATTTACCACATGTATCATTTGCGCGACCTGCTCGGTAAAGCCATACGAGTTAAATACGCTGGAATAACCTATATAATATTTTGCTCCATTTATTAATGCTTTTGCTATCACGTATTCGTTACCTGCCCACCTGCCTTGGGGAGCCTTCATGGGAATAAAAAGATAGGCATTCTTTAAGATCTTCCTGAGCCTCTTCTTTTCGAGCAACTTCTTTATTAAATAAACGCCCTTTTGCCTATTACCGCAAAAGAAATTTATTTCTTCTTTAGTGTAAACCTCCTTCCCCTCAAACTCAAGCCGGGTTATGAGATCTATTTCTTTAGTGGAAAGTGTCTTTTTTGCCATTATTTTTGATTTCATATTTCACCCCTGTGAGTGCTTTTTGATAAACTAAAAATAATATACCTTTTTTAACGCTATATGTCAATCAAAAGTTTTCTGGTATCATTTAAGGATTAAATAGGAACAACAGACACCTATTCAACTTGTTCTACGGATTTTATTTCGGGGAGGGCTTGTTTTAGCTTTTGTTCGATTCCCACCTTAAGGGTGTAGGTACTCATGGGGCAGCAGCCGCCATTTAATTCTTTTACCTATTATATATCTTCTATCCGTGGCCAGCTTAAATCGTAATGGACACTGCGGCCTTTGCCGGGCAATTGACGCAAAACTTTTTTCTTAAGCATGTCCGCGATTTCACGAAAAGCTGTTGCGCGGCTAACTTTCGCAATACCAACATATTTACGCGTCGTTAGGCCGCCGATAAAATTTCCAGGGCCGGCCTCCAAGACGCGATTTAACACTTTCTTCTGGCGCTTATTAAGCTCGGTTTGAGCATACCCCCTCCAGAATTCAGCCCTCATTAATACATTACCCATGATATCCCGGGAATGCTCAATAGATGCCGTAACACATTTGATAAACCACAAAAACCACTCCGTTACATCTACTCGGCATTTTTGCGCGTCTTCCAGAATCTTATAATACCTGTTTCTAGTAAGCATAATCCGGGAAGATACGCTGTAAAACCTGACATTTAATTTTTCATCTTGAGCTAAAGCCATATCTGTTAAGGCTCTTGCTAAACGGCCGTTGCCATCCTCATACGGATGAATTGTTACAAAACGTAAATGAGCCGCGGCAGCGCGCAGTATACCATCCATGCGGCCAAGCGATGAACGCCACCATTTCAAGAAAAGCTTCATCTCTTCATCAAGGCGCTCCCTGGGCAGCGCTTCAAAATGCACCTTTTCTTTACCACACGGCCCGGATACTATCCGCATAGGCTCATGGACGCGCAGTTTGCCGGTTCGTATTTTTCTTAAGCCCGAATAGCCCGAAGGAAACAACGCCGCCTGCCAGCTATTAAGCCGCTTTAAAGTTAAGGGCTTGTTATAGAAGCGCACCGCATCCAGCAAAACATCCACCAAGCCATCGACATTCCTATCTTGCACTCCTACACCCGGCGGCAAGCCAAGCCTCTTTGCTACCGATGAACGAACCGCGTCCCTGTTAAGCCTTTCCCCTTCAATTCCCGCGGTCCGAACAGCTTCTTCAACCAAAACCATTGCCTGGGCTTCAGTTCCAAGCTTAATATCAAATGATGCTGCCCGGCCTAATAATTTCCCCTGCAGCACGCGTAGCAGGCTTAAAGGCGCAAGCAAAGCTGCTTTGTTATACTTAAAATCGAACCACTTTTTACGTTCCCAAATATATTTCATTTCTTTGTTTTATTCTTATATCTCTGAAGCGATTGATTATGCTAATCGCTTCAATTTCTGATACAATTATAGCACATAATCGCTTTATATACAATTAATTTAGATAGGAACAACCGCCCCTATTTAACTTGTTCGACGGATTTTATTTCGGGGAAGGCTTGTTTTAACTTCTGTTCGATTCCCGTCTTAAGGGTGTAGGTACCCATAGGGCAGGAGCCGCAGGCGCCGGTTAAGCGTACTTTAACTATGCCGTCTTCTGTGACATCAACTAACTCTACATTTCCTCCGTCTGCCTGCAAAGCCGGCCTTATTTCATCTAATGTTTTCTCAACTTTCTCTTTCATTTTCTTCTCCTCAATGATCCCCCGCCTACGGCGGGGGGAATTGACCCTGAGTATTCTCGAAGGGTCTTACTTTACTTAACTAACATCTTAGTTACCCTCACAGCTTCAACACCGTCGGCAGCATACTTAGCTCCCAGAGAATGAGCATAAGCCTTAGTTACTACCGCGCCGCCCACTATGAACCTGCAATTTAACCCTTTCTCTTTACTCTTGTCAATAATTTCTTTCATATTAATCATTGTAGTGGTCATAAGAGAAGAGAGGCCCACTATCGGAGATTTATGACGTTTAATTTCCCGGATAATTTTATCCGCAGAAACATCTTTGCCCAAATCAATGATTTCAAAACCATGGTTTTTTAACATAAGCGCTACAATATTCTTACCGATATCATGAATATCACCCTTTACCGTAGCCAAAAGAACAACTGTTTTTTTGCCTTTTTTTAACTCATCCTTTTTAAGGTAGGGCTTAAGCCGCTCAAAAGCTATCTTCATGGTTTCAGCGCTGGCAATAAGCTGGGGCAAAAAATACTCCTTCTTGTCGAATAAATCTCCCACTCTTTCAATAGCCGGTACCATTGTCCCGGAAACAAGCTTATCGGCGCCTATGCCTGAGGCAATAGTCTCTTCAACAAATTCTCTAACATCTTCTCTGTTTCCCCCCATAATAGCTGTAAAAACCTTTTGTTCCGGAACAAGAAAGGCTTCGGGTTTTTTCTTTTGCTTTGCCTTGCCAAAATAAGCCAGAAAAGAAGCGGCATCTTTATCCTTATTCATCAAAAGCGCGGCTGCCCGTTTAGAAAACCTAACCTTTAACTGTGAAGGATTGGCAATAGCCGCGGTTAGCCCCTTTTTCCCGGCCATAGCAAGAAAGGCGGCATTAATCAGAGAACGTTTGGGCATACCAAAAGAAACATTAGAAAGGCCAACCACAGTATTAGCTTTAAAAACACGCGAAACCCAAGATATTGTCTTTAGGGCTTCAAGGGCCGCTTTAGGGTAAGAAGATATGGTTAAAACCATTGCGTCTACAATAATATCCCCTTTAGAAAAACCAAAACCCCGGGCTTCTTTAAAGATATATTTGATAATCTTTGTTCTTTCCTCAAAGTTCTTAGGCAGGCTCTTACCTTTAAGGGGAAGAAGAATAAACATAGCTCCGTATTTAGCAGCAAGGGCTAATAACTTTTTTAATTTACTCT
>DAOVNW010000091.1 GCA_030630095.1 Candidatus Omnitrophota bacterium | reverse complement strand
TTTTCTTCGATTTTAAAAGATAGATTTGAAAGAAAAAATAGAGGTTTTATTGATAAAAAAGTTTATAAATTCTTTTGCTGGAATCTTTCAAAAATGGTATTATAGAGAAGATAAAAAGGTGATTTACCTTTAAGCTTCGGAGTTAATTCGACCATACAATTTACGTTCACTATGTTCCGTAAATTGTGGTCTCATTAAGGAGGATAGAAAGATGATTGCGCTTATTGTTATTGTTGCTGTAGTTGTTGTTTTTTGGGTAGTCCTTTATAACACTATGGTAGGGAAGAAGAATCAGGTTAATAATGTTTTTGCTTCTGTTGATACTCTGCTTAAAAAGAGATATGACCTGATTCCAAATCTTGTTTCTACGGTTCAGCAGTATATGGAGCATGAAAGAGGCACGCTTACGGATATTACCGAGTTAAGGGCTAAAGCTATGTCCGGTAATGTGTCGGAGAATGAAAGGGTGAATCTTGAAAACAAAATGTCAAAACTGCTTGGCGGTATTATGGTGGCCGTCGAGAATTACCCGCAATTGAAGGCCAATGAAAACTTTATGCAGTTGCAGAGATCGATGAACGAGATTGAAGAACAAATCTCGGCTGCCAGGCGTTCCTATAACGCTGCTGTTACCGATTACAACAACGCCGTTGAGATGGTGCCGACTAATGTAATGGCTTCGATTATGGGGTATAAGTTGAGGGAGTTGTTTGAGATTCCCGAGGCACAAAGGGAAAACGTAAACGTAAAAGAGCTTTTTAAAAAGGATTAACAAAAAATTGGTTCTTTCTTGTTTAAGTTGAACAAAAGAACCTGATTACAGCGATACCCTTACGGGCACAAGTTAAAAAAACGATTACACCAATATACTAATAGAGGTTAATCTCTGTAATCTTTTAATAATCCCTGCCTGCCGGCAGGCAGGTGTGTAATCATGGGGCATTCTTAATTTGTTTTAATAACTTGCAAATCATTAAGTTATAGAAACCTATTCAACTTAATTAAGAATGACCCAAAATTTAGGAAATGACTATGAAAACCTTAGAGGAGTTGGGCAGGTATTACAATACTGCTTTGATGCCTGAACTGCGGGTGATTGAAAAGAAGAGAAAAAAGGTTCTAAAAAAAGTTTTCCTGTGGGGTGGATTAATATGCGGCCTGTTTTGCCTTATTCTTGTTGGTTTAATTTTATCGCGGTTAGACTTTCAGTTTATTATTTTTGCTGTGGTGGGGCTCGCGGCCGCTTTGGGGCTGGCCCTTCGCCTGCTTACCGCGAATTATACCGGAGAGTTTAAGACTAGGATTATAAAGAAGATTGTGAGTTTTATCGATGAAGGCCTGAGCTATTCTAAGAATGGCTGTATCCCCCAGGCGGACTTTATGCTCAGCAAAATCTTTCGCCGGCACCCCGATAGGTACAGGGGCGATGACTATGTTTCAGGGATGATAGGCAAGACTAAATTGAGATTTTCCGAAGTTTATGCTGAGTATGAAACAAAGGACTCAAAGGGCAACCGGCGCCGGCATAAGTTGTTTAAGGGCCTTTTTTTCATTGCCGATTTTAATAAGGACTTTAAGGGGGCTACGGTGGTGCTTCCCGATAGAGCTGAAAGGCTATTGGGCGGGCTTGGTTCTTTTTTCCAGAAAATGAACGTTGTCCGCGGCCAACTCGTAAAACTGGAGGATCCTGAATTTGAAAAATTATTTGCCGTCTATGGCGACAATCAAATTGAGGCGCGTTATATTTTATCCACCAGCCTAATGAAGAGAATAGTTGATTTTAAGAGGAAGACAGGCAGGCAGATATATCTTTCCTTTGTCGGCTCGCTGATATTTGTTGCCGTATCGTTCAGGAAAAACCTTTTTGAACCCAACATTTTTAAAACTGTGCTTGACTTCGGGCAGATTTCAGAATATTATCAAGACCTTGAATTGGCCATAGGCGTCGTGGAGGATTTGAACCTGAATACCAGAATCTGGAGCAAACAATAGCGGAGGCAGAATTATGAAGTCACATACTGAGTATCTCTGGTTTCATACGAAGACCAAGCGTGCTTTTATTAACATTAGCCGGCAGGTAGAAGAGGTTATTGAAAAAAGTGGAATTAAAGAAGGCCTTTGTTTAGTTAATGCTATGCATATTACCGCCAGCGTTTTCATTAATGACGACGAAAGCGGCTTGCATAGGGACTTTGATAAGTGGCTTGAAGGCCTGGCGCCGCATGAGCCGGTTTCACAGTACAGGCATAATAACGGCGAGGATAACGCCGACGCTCATCTGAAGCGCACAATAATGGGGCGGGAGGTTGTCGCGGCCGTTACTAAAGGCAGGCTTGACTTTGGGCCCTGGGAACAGATATTTTACGGCGAATTTGACGGACAGAGAAAAAAGCGCGTATTGGTCAAGATAATAGGAGAGTAAATTTAAATAGCAGCGGAGGTTGGCCGGGTAATGAAAACGTATGCCTCAACTATTGAGGGAAACAAGAAAGAATTTTCACCGAATAATGTCCTTGATAAAAATCCCACTACCAGATGGACGTCAGTGCCTCACAGTGATCCCCAGTGGATTTATATTGATGCCGGCAGGCCGGTTGAATTTAATGCAATAACCATACACTGGGAAAAAGCCTTTGGCAAAGTATATGAACTTCAGATTTCAGAAGACGCCCAAAACTGGAAAACTATATACAAAGAGGATAACGGTTCAGGCGGTATCGATGTTGTCTATGTCGGCCGGCAAAGATCGCGGTATGTCAGAATGTACGGCATCAAACACGGTGCTTTATGGGGATACTCTATTTACCATTTTATTATAGAGATGAAGGATGACGGGAAAGTTCCGGCGCCGCCGGCGGGCCTGACCGCTCTTAGCAGGGACAAGGCGGTCTTTCTTGACTGGGACGATAACACCGAGGACGACCTTCACGGTTATAATGTTTATAGATCCGGTAAAAAGGATGGACCGTTTAAAAAAATAAACCGCGAAGTTTTACCGCACTCGCAGTTTAAAGACGGCGATGTTAACAAGGATAAAGAATACTACTACCGGATAAAGGCCATTGACTACCCTCAAACCGAAAGCAAGCCTTCAAAGATTATTCGCGTAACCCCTCAGGCGGATACGCGTGCCTCCCGAAAAAAACTTTTTTCAATACCGCCCTGCGCATGGAGCCGTTATCTGGGCGATGTGCCGTCCGGATGCTGTTCCTCCAGTCCGGACAGGGGCGTGGCCCTGGGCGGGTTTGGCGCCGGCTCTTTTATGTACAGCATAAGCGGTTCTTTCGGCCCCTGGGCGCTTAAGATTGCCGGCTATGATGAAAAATGGCTTCCTGAAGGGGCTTTTCATCTCTACGAAAAGGTAGATGAACAAGAGGTAAAGGCGCGATGTCTGTCAACTAACAAAGATTTAAAAAAAGGCTGGGATAAATTGAAGCAGGGTGAAGGAAGGTACTTTGCTCTTCAACCAAAGGGATGGACAACCTACGACTGCTTTGTTTCAGATGTTGCCAGCGAATTTTACTCACCCATTATTGCTCACAACTATAAGGAAACCTCATATCCGGTTGCTGTTTGGAAGTGGAAGTTTACGAATCCGACGGACAAGAAAATCAGCCTGTCACTAATGTTTACCTGGAGCCAGCCTCCTTTTGAGTATCAGGTAAGGACGGGTTATAAAAACAGTTTCCTTAAGGCTAACGGCGTTAAGGCGGTTATCTTAAACGCGTCAAGCCCCCGGAATAGTCCCGAGACGCGAAATACAGAGTGGTGCCTGGCGGTAAAAGAGGCGGACGGAGTGGATATTTCATACGTTACCAGTTGGGATAAGGAAAAAGACGGCCGAGATGTCTGGGATGACTTCAAGGAGGACGGCGCCTTAAGCAATAAGGCGCTTGATAGTTCGAATTCAGCGGCGGCTATCTGTTTTAAAATAGAGTTGAATCCCAATGAAGAGAAGACGGTCCCTTTTGCTTTGAGCTGGGATTATCCCGTCTGTGAGTTTTCCGCCAAGCCGGGCGAGGGTACTCAGTGGTGGAAAAAGTATACACAGCATTTTGGGCGGGAAGGTAACAAGAGCTTTGAAATTGCCTCTGAGGCGCTTAACAACTATGCCAACTGGGAAAAAGAGATAGATACTTGGATGAAGCCGGTGATTGAAAATGAAGACTACCCTGAATGGCTGAAGTGTACAGCCTTTAATGAACTCTACTACTCTCAATTCGGCGGCTGTTTTTATGAAGCCGGCCTAAAGTCAGGCCATAATGGAGAGTACCCGGGTAATCGTACGAATGACAATAAGTACTTTATTATGGAATGTATGATGTACCCCTTCTGT
Source organism: Candidatus Omnitrophota bacterium (assembly GCA_030630095.1). Classification (GTDB taxonomy): domain Bacteria; phylum Omnitrophota; class Gorgyraeia; order JAGLLT01; family JAGLLT01; genus JAGLLT01. Next base: position 483 of record DAOVNW010000091.1, on the reverse strand, counting down.
AATACCTTTGATGTCCGCCACTATTCATCTATTATCTACGCCAAGCTCTGGCCGCGGATAGAAAAGGAGACGCTTATCTCGTGGGCGGACGCGATATTAGATGAACCTGAAAATCAGACTCCCCACGACTGCGGCGGGCCGCAGGCGGATCCGTACTTTGCCTGGGATGATTACGGTACCAATAAGCTGCACTGGAAAGACCTCCACTCAAAGTTTATCCAGCAAATATGGCGCTATTACTATCTTTATAAAGACAAGGATTTTTTAGACTATGTCTGGCCGGCCTGTAAGGCGACCTATGAGTATATGAAGAAGACCGACACTGACGGCGACTGCTTGCCCAACAACAAGGGCTCGGATAATACTTATGATGCCTGGGGGCTCTGGGGTACGTCACTTCTTTGCGGCGGCCTCTGGGTGGGAGCGCTTCAGACTATGGAGCGGATAGCGGAGATTAAAAAAGACGGCATCTTAGAGGAGGTC
>DAOVNW010000106.1 GCA_030630095.1 Candidatus Omnitrophota bacterium | reverse complement strand
GACCGTACCCATTTTTCTGCTGGCGGCCTTGTTGGGATAGAGATGTAACTCTTTATGTCTTTCAACCCGGCAATAAAATTGGCGATTTTTTCAATCTCCTCTACATTATCATTAATATTTTGAATAAGCATGGTTTCTGTTGCTAATTCGCCCTCGAAAGCGCTCGAAAATTCTATTATACCCTGGAATATCTTATCAAGCTGCAAAGACTTGTATGGCTTATTAATCTTACGCCAGATATCCTCGCTTACCGCGTCAATCTTCAAGGAAACCCAATCAGCCTTGCATAAATCATCTTGAACATTTTTTTGCCATATAAGAGAGGAATTTGAAATAACTGCGATTTTGATTCCCAATGGTTTAAGCAATTCTACCTCTTTACCTATATTAACATCCAAAGTGGGCTCACCATCCGGGACAAAAGCCAGATAATCTATATGCTCTCCTTTGTCTTTCGCGTCTTTAATTTTCTTCTCCACGGCTTCCAATAACTTCTCAGGTTTATAAAACACCTTTCTTTTGGCCTGCATATTTAAAGTTCTCCCCAGTTGGCAGTAAATACAGGAATAGCTGCAGATTTTTGGGGGGATATTGTTTATCCCCAAACTCTGGCCTAAGCGCCGCGAGGGAACCGGGCCGAATGTTAATAGGTTTTCTTTGTTCATTATATTTTAACCTTGTCAAAAAGAATTTTTATTCATTTCAAATCATTTTGCATTTGTTTAAGCATTTCTCTGTGCGATGAAAATGGTATAACAGGCAAATTTTTCTTGTTGAAAAATCTGGCATCTTTTAATTCATTATTTAAAGATAGATTACATTTGGAAACACTAACCTCATAACCAATAACAAGAAGTGAGCCATATTCTCTGGTCTTTTGGATATAAACACCTATTAATCTTTTGATTTTGCCTTTTAGGCCTGTTTCTTCTTCTAATTCCCTCAAGCAAGCAGCCTTGGGAATTTCTCCTGATTCAACAAAGCCGCCGGGGAGAGCCCATTTATTTATACCCGGTTTGAAGTTTCTCTTTGCTATAAGTATTTCACCATTTCTGTTCTTTGCCGCGCAGACCACAACAGGTAAGGGATTTTTATAATGTATCCAGCCGCATTTTGGACAAACCAATCTCTTCCGGCCATCTACCTGCTTCCCGCGCAGAGAGTCTTTACATAAAGGACAAAATTTAAACGTATGCTGAAATAATCCTTCCATTTTTGGCATCCTTTTAATGCGGCACTAAGTTAATATCTTTATCCAGGTTTAGAATAAAAGCGCTAAGCAGCTTTGATGTATTCTCTAAATCTTTAAGGTTAATAAGTTCCACTTGAGTATGCATATATCTATTGGGAATACTTACCAATCCGGCCGCCACTCCCCCCTTTGTAAGCTGTATTACATTCGCGTCTGTACCTGTGGCTTTAGGTATCCCTTCAACCTGATAGGGTATCTTTTCTTTTTTTGCTGCTTCAACCAGCAAATCAAATATTTTTGGATTGGTATTCGGGCCTCTTGCTATTACAGGCCCTTTACCTATCTTTATATCGCCTGCCTTCTTTTTGTCCATAGAAGGAAAATCCGTGGCAAACGTAACATCAATGGCAATGCCAATATCCGGCGATATTCCATACGCTGATGCTTTTGCGCCCCTAAGCCCGATTTCCTCCTGTACAGTCGCGACTCCATAAAGGGAAACTTTGGGCTGTCTCCGGGAAAGAATTCTTAGAGTTTCACTTATTACAAACGCGCCGGCTTTGTCATCAAATCCTCTCCCAACCACTATATCATTATTCAAAATCTCAAGCCCAACCGCCGGGACAACAGGATCTCCAATATTTAGAATAGCTTTGGCTTCCTTTTCATCCTTCACCCCTATATCTATCCAGAACTGTTCAATCTTTGCCACCTTCTTCTTTTCTTCTTCTTCCAAAAGATGAACAGGCTTTTTGCCTATTACTCCCAGGACTTTATCTTTTTTAGTTTTAATCCAGACTCTCTGGCCCGGAATAAGATGCGGATCAATCCCCCCAATAGTTGAGAAATATATATACCCCTCTTTATTAATATACTTTACCATAAAGCCGACTTCATCAATGTGCCCGGCAAGCATGACCTTTGGATTTCCAGCTTTATTTAAAACCGCTATAGAATTACCTAGTATGTCAGTTTTAATTTCATCCGCGAAATTTTTTGTCCTATCTCTCCATGTCCTCACCGCTTCTTCTTCAAATCCAGAAGGGCTTACGGTGTTAATTAGGCTCTTCAAAAAATCAAAAGACTCCTTTCTCATTGCTATCTCCTTAAATTTTAGCACACCATACACATTTTTCTTTAAAGAGCTGATACGCTGTATTTATAGTGTACCCGGCAGCCGGTTTTACCCATTTTTCTGCCGGCGGCCTCGTCGGGTTAACTCTGGCCAAAACGTTGCGAAGGAACCGGGCCAAATGTTAGCAAATTATAATTAGTCATCGCATTTCAATCCTTGTAAGCTAATAATGCGCAAGTTACTATAAGAATTTCAATCGTTAACATTAATTATTTTAACTTCTCGAGTTCTTCCAATGTCTTTTCCGCAACCATTTTTTCCTTGTTAAAATATTTTAGCATCCTGTTTAAACATTTCCGCCCTTCTTCGCGTTTACCAAGATATTTTACGCAAGCGCCCATAAAATTTTTTGTCATTTCCACATTTGTCTTTATCTCCTCCGGTATTTTTTCACTGTCATGCTTAATTGCCCCGCGCGGACATACACTGTGGCAAGTACCGCAGTGAATACATTGCTCCATATTTATCTTTGCTTTACAATCTTCCATCGAAATCGCGCTTACCGGACACTTTTCCACACAAATTCCACATCCGGTACATTCATTTTCATCAATCCATGGCATTTTAATACCTCCTCTTCTTATCAATTTAACAAAGGAAACGGGTTTATTTTTTCTTTACACAACCTTCAACGCCATATCCAGTGAGGGGCTTGAATGGGTTAGGGCGCCGACAGATATCAGGTCTACCTTGCAGGCGGCGATTTTTCTGACGTTAGATAAGCTGACATTTCCGGAAACTTCAATAAGTATTTTTTTATGAGATTTATTTTGCTTGTAAAAATTATCCTTTATGGCAATTGCCTTTTTTATCTGTGCAATATTCATATTATCAAGCATAATGACATCCGGCTTGGCTTTAATAGTCTCGAGCAGTTGAGAAAAATGCTTTATTTCAACTTCAATTTCTTTTTTTGTTCTTTTCCCGGCTAATCTAACGCAATCAGCGGGCGCCATACCTGAAATCTTAATATGATTATCCTTGATTAAAACCTTATCATACAAACCCATTCTGTGATTTGAGCCCCCGCCTACCCTTACCGCGTACTTCTCAAAATATCGTAAGTTGGGAGTGGTTTTTCTGGTATCGATTATTTTCGCCTTATAACCTTTGACTTCTTTGACAAATTGATATGTGAGGTTCGCGATACCTGATAAATGAGCAATGAGATTAAGGCCCAATCTCTCAATTTTTAGTATATCCATGGCATCACCATAAATCTCAGCTATAACCTTAGCATTGCCTGCCTTACCCGCCTTAATAAAATCACCGTCTTTGCAAAAAGATTTAAACCTGATTTTTTTATTTATTATTTCAAAGAACATCTTATAAATGTCAAGGCCGGCTATAACTCCGTCTTCTCTTAAAATTAAACTGGCCTTAATCTTTTGGCTTTTAGCTATTAAGAGATTGGAGGTTATGTCACCTGTCTTAACGTCCTCTTTCAGCGCCGCCCTTAATAACTCTTTTATCTTATCCTTCTTTAATCTAATCATCTTTCATCCCCACCAATTTCTTCAACGAATTAACTTCCTTCTTTGACAGCTTCCTCGCCTCGCCTTTTTTTAAACTGCCCAGCGTAAGGCCGCCCAACCGCAGCCTCTTTAAAGCCAGTACCCTGTAGCCAAGAGCAAAAAACATTCTTCTTATCTGGCGCTGGATTCCCTGATTAATAACTATCTCCACTCGCGCCTCATCCACCTTTTTATAAACCTTAACGAGCCGGGCCTCACCGGAAACCCGCGGGCCATCTTCCAGGCTGACTCCCTTCTTAAGCTTCTCTATATCCTTGTTGGATATCACCGGCTTGACAAGCGCTTCATAAACCTTGTCAATCTCAAATTTGGGGTGAGTAAGCCTGTAAGTTAAACTGCCGTCATTGGTCAAAATAAGGAGTCCTTCCGTATCCTTATCCAACCTGCCGACAGGATAGATTCTCTCCTCATCCTTCACTAAATCCATAACGGTTTTTCTGCCGTGAGTATCTGTAACCGTCGAGAGGTAATCTGAAGGTTTATTTAAAAGATAATAGACGTACTCTTTATTAATGCCGCCGTCATCCTTAATCCGCTTTTTACCAACCTTTATAATGTCTTTTTGCAGCTCAACTTTATAGAGCGGATCGGAGATTACCGTGCTATT
>DAOVNW010000162.1 GCA_030630095.1 Candidatus Omnitrophota bacterium | reverse complement strand
ATATGCTTATCATTTATCTTTACACCCTGCAGGCGGTAGACCTGCTGAACCTCATTGACCAGATAATCCTGAAGCTTCTTCTCTCCGGAAACTCTTAAGATCTCCTGAGGTACGGGGTCTCCATCGGTCAACTGCTGGCCGCTGAAAACCATGTCTCCCCTATATACGTTAAGACGCTTGCTATGCGGTATAAGATACTCTTTCTGCATACCGGTAGAACTCTTAACAAAAACTTTCCTCTGCCCCTTTTGTGACTCTTCCAATTCAATAATGCCGTCAATTTCACTAATAATGGCTGTATCCTTGGGGCGCCTGGCTTCAAAAAGTTCAGCCACCCTGGGAAGGCCTCCGGTTATATCTTTGGTCTTGGTGGATTTACGCGGAATTTTAGCCAACAAGTTTCCAGCCTCAACACTCTGACCGTTTTCCACCTCAATATGCGCCCCAGCGCCCAACGGATAAAAACCGCTGATTTCACCCTTATTATCCAAAATAATTATCTGGGGATGAAAGTCCTTTTTGTGCTCCAGAACAACTCTTTCAAGCCGCTTTGTAGTTTTATTAATCTCTTCCCGCACTGTAACGTCTTTGCGGATATCCTCAAACTTAACCTTTCCGGATACGTCCGCCATAATAGGTATGTTATATGAATCCCAGGCAACAAACAACTGGTCCTTAAGAACCTCTTTGCCGTCTTCTATTTTTAACTGCGAGCCTTGGGGAACTGTATATCTTTCCAACTCCCGTCCTTTGGCGTCGTTAACACTAATTTGGCCATTTCTATTTAAGACCCGCAAGAATTTTTCTTTTTTAGGTTTAACTGTTTTTAAGTTGTGATACTTCAAAACTCCTTTATTTTTTGCTTTATAATATGACTGCTCAACAATCGCCGAAGCCGTTCCCCCGATATGAAAGGTTCTCATAGTAAGCTGGGTGCCGGGCTCTCCGATTGACTGAGCCGCGATAATGCCTACCGCCTCACCCATTTCAGCTGTCCTGTGATTCCCCAGATTTCTCCCGTAACACTTGGCGCACATACCGGATTTGGCTTCACAAGTCAAGGCGCTTCTTATAGTAATGCTCTCTATGCCGGCCTTTTCAATTTCATCAGCCTGTTTTTCACTAATTTCCTCATTAGCTTTAACAATTACCTTATCGGTAATAACATCTACTATGTTCCTTAAGGCAACGCGGCCAACTACTCTTTCTTTTAAACTAACGACAACTTCATCCCGCTGAATAATGGCTCCTATAATGATACCGTTTATTGTACCGCAATCCTGCGCGGTAATAATAACATCCTGCGCGACGTCAACTAGGCGCCTGGTTAAATATCCCGAATCTGCCGTTTTCAAAGCGGTATCCGCCAGGCCTTTTCTGGCACCGTGAGTCGAAATGAAATACTGCAAAACGCTTAAGCCTTCCCTGAAGTTGGCAGTAATAGGACTTTCAATAATTTCACCTGATGGTTTTGCCATCAGCCCCCGCATACCTGCCAGCTGTCTTATCTGCTGCTGAGAACCTCTGGCGCCGGAATCTGCCATCATAAAAATTGGATTAAAGTTATCCAGCTCTTTGAAAACATGGTCTGAAATTCGATCTGTGGCATGAGTCCAGATGTCAATTATCTTATTATAGCGCTCGCCCTTGGTTATTAAGCCTTCCTTATACTGATTTTCAACTTTATCAACCTGCTCTTTGACCTTCTTCAATATTTCTTCTTTCTGTCTGGGAATATTTAAATCAGTAATGGAAATTGAAAGGCCGGCTAATGTGGCATACTCAAAACCAATCTCCTTGCAATTATCAAGCAGTTTAATCGTCTCATCGCATCCTTTAAATTTGTAACACTTGGTCACTATCTTGCTCAATTGCGATTTATTCATAACTTCATTGACAAAACCAAATCCCTCCGGCAGAATCTCGTTGAATAAAACTCTGCCGCATGTTGTCTTAAGTATTTTGCCGTTTATTCTAATCTTTATTTTTGCCTGCAGATTAAGTTCTCCATCCTGATGAGCCATAATTACCTCATCGACATCTGAAAACAGTTTTCCTTCCCCCTTCACATTGTCCTTTTCACGCGTCAGATAGTAACAACCCAAAACTATATCCTGTGTCGGGTTGACGATGGGTTCACCGTTGGAAGGCGAAAATATATTATTAGAAGCCAGCATAAGTAATCTTGACTCCATCTGCGCCTCCATAGACAGAGGAACATGCACGGCCATCTGATCACCGTCAAAATCGGCATTAAAAGGGGTGCAGACTAAAGGATGAACTCTAATGGCTTTGCCTTCAATCAAAACCGGTTCAAAGGCCTGGATTCCCAGCCTGTGAAGCGTCGGCGCCCTGTTAAGTAAAACCGGATGCTCTTTTATGACATCATCAAGGATATCCCATACTTCAGAACCAGCCCGCTCCACCATTCGCTTGGCGCTCTTTATTGTGTGAACGTGGCCTCTATCCTTCAGTTTTTTGATAATAAAAGGCTCAAATAATTCCAGAGCCATTTTTTTAGGTAGTCCGCACTGGCATAATTTCAGTTCGGGGCCTATTACAATAACCGCCCTGCCTGAATAGTCTACGCGTTTACCTAATAAGTTCTGGCGGAATCTCCCCTGCTTTCCTTTAAGCATATCGCTTAATGACTTAAGCGGCCTGTTGCCCGCTCCCAGGACAGCCCGCCCGTGGCGTCCGTTGTCAAAAAGCGCGTCAACCGCCTCCTGCAGCATCCTTCTTTCGTTTCTGATTATTACTTCGGGAGCTTTAAGCTCGAACAGCTTCTTTAAACGGTTATTCCTGTTTATAACCCTCCTGTACAAGTCATTTAAATCAGACGTAGCAAATCTGCCTCCGTCTAAAGGAACTAATGGCCTTAAGTCGGGAGGAATGACGGGAATAACATCCAGAATCATCCACTCCGGCTTATTTCCGGAACTTTTAATCGTCTCCACAATTTTTAAAACCTTTGATAGTTTATTTTTGGTGGCCTCCGATTTTGTTTTCTTGGCATCGCGCCTTAACTTCTGGGAAAGCTTAATTAAATCTACATCTGCCAGCAGATCTTTGACGGCCTCCGCTCCCATTTTGACCGTAAATTTATCACCGTACTTCTCGAGGGCTTCCCTAT
>DAOVNW010000183.1 GCA_030630095.1 Candidatus Omnitrophota bacterium | reverse complement strand
TCTCTAAAAGTTCTTTTTCCTGCTGAGATTTCTCTTCCTCCATCTCTTCGTCTTCTTCTGGAAATTCACCGAAAGCGGCAAACAAATCAAGATGGCGGTGCAGAATATTAGCCGAATATACCATAGCTTCCTTGGGACTGATACTGCCGTTAGTCCAAACTTCCGTAATTAACTTATCATAGTCTGTTTTCTGGCCAACACGCGTATTTTCAACATGGAACATTATCTTTTTTACCGGTGAAAAAACAGAGTCCACCGCGATAAAACCTATCGGTTGGTTTTCTTTTTTATTTCTTTCTGAAGGAACATACCCCCGGCCTCTTCCCACCTCCAGGTCTATTTTAAACTTTCTGTCTTTGGTTAAAGTGGCAATAACCAACTCAGGATTTAAGATTTCCACCGTCTCATCTGTTTGTATATCCCCCGCCTTTATCTCTCCTTTTTTTGAGGCCGCAAGCTGAATAATTTTTGGTTTCTTGGTGTGCAATCTCAAAACAATCTTTTTAATATTTAAGATAATCTCGGCTGTATCCTCTACCACGCCTTCCAGGCTTGAATATTCATGCGGCGCGCCTTCAATCCGCAAAGAGGTAACGGCGCTGCCCTCAATGGAAGAAATCAAAACCCGCCTTAGAGCATTGCCGATGGTGACCCCATAACCACGCTCAAAGGGCTCAGCAATAAATTTAGCATACGTATCAGTCTGGGTTGCTTCATCTATCTTCAACCTCTTGGGTAACTCAAAACCTCGCCACCTTACTCCCATTCCATTTACCTCCTGGTATATCTTAATTAAAACTAACCGGCTTTATTTAGAATACAACTCAATAATCAGCTGTTCCTTAATTGGAATCTGAATATCTGACCTCTCAGGCAGTGTCTTTACCTGAACTTCTAATTTGTCTCTTTTTACCTCCAGCCATGAAGGAATTTGCCTGCCTTCAAGTTTTTTTACAGCTTCCTTTACTTTCTTGACTATACTCTCTTTGTTCCTGACTTCTATGGTATCATTCTGACTAACCGAAAAAGAAGGCAAATCTGTCTTTCTGCCGTTAACTATTATATGGCCGTGCCTAACCAACTGCCTGGCGGCATTTCTTGTTTCAGCCAAACAGCTTCTAAAAACCACGTTATCCAGCCTGCGTTCCAACTTCTGAAGGAGAATGGTACCGGTTACTCCTTTTGCTCTTTCGGCCTCTCTAAAATATCTTCTAAACTGTTTCTCCAGAATGCCGTACATCTTTTTTACCTTTTGCTTCTCCTGAAGCTGTATCCCGTAGTTAGAAACCTTTGTCCGCCTTCCTTTGCCGTGTTCTCCGGGAGCATAAGGCCTTTTTTCAAGTATTCGGTCATATTTGGGGCTTTCAAAGATATTAATTCCTAACCGGCGGACAATCTTTCCCCGGGGTGTTAAGTTTCTTGCCATAACCTTTAAACTCTCCTTCTTTTGGGGGGCCGACAGCCGTTATGCGGTATTGGTGTAACATCCTTTATGGCTTTAACGTTTAGCCCCGCCGCCTGTAATGACCTTATAGCTGACTCTCTTCCGGAGCCGGGCCCTTTCACGCGCACTTCAACCTGTTTCATTCCGAACTCCATAGCCCTTTTAGCAACATCCTTAGCCGCCATCTGAGCGGCAAAGGGAGTAGATTTTCTCGAACCCTTAAAACCGGCGCATCCCGTTGTCGACCAGCATAAAACATTACCGTTTCTGTCACTAATGGTAACGTGTGTATTGTTAAAAGTTGCTTGTATATGAGCTATGCCTTCGGTAACCACTCTCGTAATCTTCTTTTTACCCTTTTTCTTCTTCGCCATATTTGTCACCTACCTAACTTTTTTTCCTTTTTATGCCCACTGTTCTCTTGGGACCCTTGCGTGTGCGGGCATTACTGGCCGTTCGCTGTCCCCGCGCCGGTAAGCCTCTCTTGTGTCTTAAGCCTCTATAAGAACCAATATCCATCAGCCTCTTGATATTACTCGAAACGTACCTTTTAAGCTCACCCTCAACCACCAGGTCTTTCTGAATCACAGAAGTTATCTTAGAAACCTCTTCTTCTGTAAGAGTACCGGCCTTTTTTTCAGGGTCAATAGCCGCCGTTTGCAAAACCTTGGCCGCCTTTACAAGGCCTATGCCATAGATATAAGTAAGTGATATCTTAATCTTTTTATTTTTTGGTAAATCAATTCCTAAAATCCTCGGCATTTCTCCTCCTCATTCTGTTTCTCAGAATTCAATCCTTCTAAACCAGACAAACTATTGTTTTACATTTTTAATTTTTAATTTTTAATTTGACACTATCCCTGTTTCTGCTTATGCTTAGGCGTAGAACAAATAACCCTGACTACACCTTTTCTCTTAATTATTTTACACTTTGGGCATATCTTCTTAACACTTGCTCTTACCTTCATAATTATCCACTCCAGTACATTAAATCCGGTTAACCGGCCCCGGCTTACTTTATCCGATAAGTAATTCTGCCTTTATTTAAATCATACGGCGAAAGTTCCATTTTAACCCTGTCACCCGGAAGTATTCTTATAAAATGCATTCTCATCTTACCGGATATATGAGCTAAAACCTTGTGGCCATTTTCAAGCTCAACCCGAAACATAGTATTAGGCAAGGCTTCAAGTATCTTCCCCTCAACCTCTATAGCTTCCTCTTTTGCCATATCACAAATTCCTTCTTAAGTTAAAACCTCTACTTCTTTATCGTTTATGTATACTGTATGCTCAAAGTGAGC
>DAOVNW010000182.1 GCA_030630095.1 Candidatus Omnitrophota bacterium | reverse complement strand
TAAAATCATTCAATGATTTCAGCTTGAGCCCCAAAGACCCAAGCATCTTTTTAATCTCAATAAATTTGTTTTTATTGCGGGTAGCAATTAAAATTTCCCGCGTCATTTTATCTTCAATACTTCCTCTTGCAAACTGATAAGTTTTTTTATACCGGCACCTGCCAACCGTACTAACTCGTTCATCTTATCAACGCTAAAGGAGCCGCCTTCTGCCGTCGCCTGCACCTCAACCAGCTCTCCGCTTGAGGTCATAGCTACGTTCATATCCACCTCCGCCTTCGAGTCCTCGTCATACGACAGATCAAGCAAAACTTCACCGCGCACAATACCTACACTAACCGCCGCCACAAAATCGGTCAGCGGCAGTTTGTTAAATACCTTATCCTTCTTAAGCCCCTTTAAAGCTTCAACCAGAGCAATGAAACAGCCGGTAATACTCGCGCACCTCGTTCCCCCGTCTGCCTGTATCACATCCGCGTCAATCAGAATGCTTCGTTCACCCAGCTTGTCCAGCTCAACAACACCTCTTAAAACACGGCCTATTAACCTTTGAATTTCATACGTCCTGCCGGACGTCTGGCCGCGCCTTCCGTCCCGCTTTACTCTTGTTAAGCATGAGCGCGGAAGCATCCCATACTCCGCGGTTATCCAGCCTGAGCCCGTATTTCTCAAAAAAAACGGAACCCCGTCTTCTACGGTAGCCGTGCAGATTACCTTTGTATTTCCCTGCTCTATCAAACACGAACCCTCGGCATATTTTGTGAAGCCTGTTTTTATGCCAACCTTTCTCAGTTTATCCGCGCCTCTCAATCCCTGTCTTTGCATTAACATCCTCTCTATTTTTTGCTTACTGAAAAATGAAGCTCCCCGCGGTCCCGCTGTAACCTCGAGACGGGGTATCCGGCGAAGAGAAATCAAACTAAGCGAGAACACACACTTTGTTTTTGCCCATTCTTTTCGCTTTATATAATGCCTTATCCGCTTTGTCGATAAATTTTTCCTTGGTCATCTTCTTCGCGTATTCAGCCACACCGACACTCACGGTCAGCCTGACTTGCGCCCCGCTTTTCTTACCGGCAAAAGGATGGCTCTCAACCGCCCGCCTTATCTTTTCAGCCAGAACTTGCGCTCCCTTAGCGTTGGTCTCCGGCAGGATAATCATAAACTCCTCTCCCCCATACCGGGCGCTTATATCAACCTTTCTGTTAGAATCCCTAAAGATATCGGCCATGTCTTTTAACGCCTTATCTCCCAAAAGGTGGCCGTAAGTATCATTGTACTCCTTAAATAAATCCACATCAAACATTATTAAAGAAAGGTCTCCGGCATAACGCTCGACCCGGTCCATCTCCTGACTTAGGCGTTCATGAAAATAGCGGTGATTAAAGAGGCCGGTCACGCTGTCTGTAATAGCCAGGCAGGTCGCCTTTTCATACAATTTGGCATTTTCAATAGCGACCGCCGCCTGATGTATAATGACAGAAAGTACCTTCAGGTCATCCTCAGTAAATATATCAATAGTGGAAGATATTTTATCAGTAATATTAAAAACTCCCATCACCTTATCTTTTGCCTGCAGGGGCAGGCTTAAGAAAGATTTGGTTTTATATTTGGATAAACTTTTACTCCTCAGATAGTTATTCTTTTCAATGTTTTCCACCAGCAACGGCTTCCCCTGCTGAATTACCATCCCGGAAATGGTATTGTCTATCTTAATCTTTATTTCCTTAGCAGCAGCTTTAGTCAAACCCTTAGACGCCTTAATCATCAGGTCTCCTGTCTTTTCATCAACCAGCAGCAAAGAAGCCTTTTCCGCGGGAATAAATTCAACAATCTTGCGGACAATGAAATTAACTAAATCCTCCAAATTCAGAATGGCGCTCATACTTTTACCGATAATCAGAATCTGCTCCAGCTTATCCTTTTCTATTTTGAGCTTTTCCAGCAGCTTCCTATTCTCTATTATCAGTTCCTGTTTATCTAATCCCTTGCGGATAACAGATTTAATCTGTTCCACTTTGTACGGCTTAATAATGTAATCATAGGCTTCTGTTTCTATGGCCTCAACGGTTGTCCTGACTGACGGGTAAGCGGTTATAACAATACCGCAAATATCCGGTGTAATCCGCTTTAACTGCTGCAAAACCTCCAGGCCGTCCATATCCGGTAAATTCAAATCTAAAATAGCTATGTTAAAAAAATTCAGCCTTGCCTTATCTACAGCCTGGTAACCCAATTCAAAAGCGGAAACATCATAACCCTCATCCACCAGGATAAGCTTAAGCGTCTCTCTGGCAACCTTCTCATCTTCCACTAATAAAATTTTAGTCTTCTCTTTCATATCTTCACTCCTCAATGAATTGCCTTGCCGCAAACTTTCTTAATGAGATCAATAGTTTCATCCACATCAAAAGGCTTAAAGATGCAGGCAGCGGCTCCAACCTCTAAAGCCGTATTAATCATATCTTCAACAGAATAGGCGGTCATCATAATACAAACCGTCTGAGGACTCACAGCCTTTATCATTCTAAGCGTATCCACGCCGTTTACTTCACCCAAAACTATATCAATAAAAGCAACGTTAATAAATTCTTTGCCAGTTTTCTCTATAGCCTGGCGCCCATTTTCCGCGGTTTCAACCTTATAATTACAATCTTTTAATATGGCGGCAAAGGTCTCCCTTGTAGTAAGCTCATCCTCGATAATTAAAATTTTGATTGGTTTTAACGGACACTTATCTTTCTGCCCCTT
>DAOVNW010000067.1 GCA_030630095.1 Candidatus Omnitrophota bacterium | reverse complement strand
TATATATTGCTTCTATAAAATTATATTTACTATTTGAAGAATAATTTGCACTCAAGTAAGCCCCCTTAAACGTGTCAATTTCGTGACATAAATTCTAAAAAAGATAAAAATATGCAAGATTTATATAAAAATACAAAAAGCAGTTAACACCTTGATTTTACTACTTTTATATATAACGTCAAGGAAATTAACTGCTTATGGAATTACACTGGCGGAGAGGCTGGGATTCGAACCCAGGGTAGCCTTGCGACTACACGTGCTTTCCAAGCACGCCGATTCAACCGCTCTCGCACCTCTCCAAAACTACTTTTAGTCTAAATTTTTTTCAATAAGAGAATTAAGTTTAGCGTAAGTTTCTTTACTATGATATCGTATTTTAAAAGTACCGTTAGGATTAGGTTTATATTTGCCGTTTTTCGCTTTAAAAATAATAGTTTTGTTAAATCTTTCTATTGGGATAGCGGAAATATTTGACCATTTCTTTTCTATCTTGTGCTTATCAAGATCATCATATATAAACAATTGTCCCTTAAGCTTTGATTCATCTATCTTAATAATCTGTCTTAAAAATTTAAGAAAAAGCTTTATAAGTCTAAAATCACTATTGGTGAACTCTATAACCCAGTAATAAACATTTTTGTTACTTCTTTTGTCTTTTCTTAATTTAGTCCCTTCACAGATATAAAGCATTACACCGATTATGCTTAATTCTTTTTTGCTAAATTTTTCCGACATCTCTCCGTTATTTCTTCTTTCTCTTCAATTTAAAGAACTCTTGTATAATATCGCGGCAGTTATCTTCAAGAATGCCGCTTTTAACTTCTATGCTGTGATTTAATTTTTTATTATCTGATAAATCTATTACCGACCCGCAAGCGCCAGCTTTGCTGTCATCCGCTCCGAAAACAAGCCTGTTAACTCTGGCCAGTATCAAGGCGCCCATACACATCGCGCAAGGTTCAATGGTTACATACATCACAGTATCAATGAGGCGTTCGTTTTGCAGGTAGCTGGCCGCCTGGGTGATAGCAATCATCTCGGCGTGAGCAGTGGGATCTTTTAGGGTTTTTATCTGGTTGTGGGCTCTGGCAATAATTCTATCTTTATGCGCTATTACCGCCCCCACCGGCACTTCATCCGCCTTAAAAGCCTCAACGGCAAGTTTCAGCGCCTCCCGCATATAATATTCATTATTCATCTTCATAAGTTAAGTGGGGAAACAATCCCTGCCTTGCCGGCAGGCAGATTTCCCGTAAACCAGAATAACCTTACTTTCCTATACGCCATCCGCTATATGCTATACGCTAATAAATGGCGCGCCCACCCCGATTCGAACGGGGAACCAACGGTTTCGTAGACCGCTACTCTGTCCAATTGAGCTATGGGCGCATCTGTGAATTTTCTACCTAAGCCACAACGAAGGCGGACCCGTCCGCCGTAGCTTTAGCGAAGGCGGAAACTATGGGCGCAAGATTTGTTGTTCTGCTAAGTGCCTTATGATGCCGAGGGAGCGGGGAACTACAAAATCTGTTTTTTTGGCCGCTTCACTGCCTTCTTTTTTGTAACTAATATCAATAACTTCAATAAACTCCGCCGTGTAGTCTTTTAAAACTCCCACGTACTCACATGATTTATCTCCTCTTCGCAGTTCAAGCACAACCTTTTTGCCGATGTGCTTTTCCAGAAGGGGCTCATAAGCGGTTGCCGACATACCAAAAAGATTGCTTTTCATTTTGTTAACGTATTTATCCTGAGAAGTGAGTACACCTTTGGCCGGAGACATCTTTTTTGCCTGGCCCATAAAAAGATTAACTACCTCCAGGATAGAATCCCTGACGGTGGCAAAAAAGTTTCTTATCTTTCTCTTGAAACGCCTGAAAAAACCGGGATGGTACGTCTTTTCTAACTCTTTTTCTCTGTTTTTTCTGCTCTTTTCATCTAATTTATCGTGATACAGCACCAGAACCTGCACACCCGCAAACTCATTTTTATACAGCATATAGCTGTATTCGTCATGCCCGTCTTCGTCTTTGTGTTTTTCTAAATAACTTAGTTCTAAACCCGTGCTTTCTACCTTCAGTCGCCCCCAGACAACCTTGCCGTTTACCATTTCAACCTCAACCACATCGCCGGACAAGTCTATCAGGCATCTATCCCGACTTTTCCCTTTAACAAAAGCGGTAATTACCGTAGTTATGGCAATAAAAACTATAGTCAATAAAAAAGTATCCGGCACAATCAACTCCCTATAACTTAAAAAGTTTATATTGTAGAGGCTGGTCTACTACGTTAAAACTTCGTAGACTAAAGGATTCGTTTATTTAAAAATGCCTTACCAGACCCGCCCTTAAGATATCTTTCTAATCTTGTTGCTTTTTCCTTACTTTTTACGGCAAAATAAGCTAATATTTTAAATGGTTTATCATCCGCCCACCTACGCTTATAGCTTCGGTGGATAAATAGCTTTAGCATAAGCTGGCTTGCCAGCCGTAGCTTTAGCGTAGGCTGGCGGAGAGGCTGGGATTTGAACCCAGGGTCCCGCTTTTGGGCAGGACAACCGCTTAGCAGGCGGCTCCTTTCAGCCACTCAGGCACCTCTCCGTATTAACTCTTTAGCAGTAATCATACTACAATATATGCATTTCATTGTCAAGGGCTCTAATAGAGACAAAAAAACAACCTCGCGTCTTGCAGGTTGTTCTCTTAAGCTCACTTTTTATTATCTTCTGATTAATTATACTCCTCTGCGTCCTTCCTGAGTTTTTTCAGCTTTTTGCTAATCTCCGCGGGGTCAATAGTTATTATATACTCTTTAAAACTCATTAAGCACGCCCTGTCTTTATCCTTAACTATTTTTTCTTCGATAGTTCCGTTGCGTAAAATTATATCCACCTTCCTGTTCCGGCTATCAACAATAAAGTCGGCGCTTTCAGCTCGAACAACTACCTCCATTAGGGGATCGTGCCTGTCATGAATTTCTACGCCTACCAGCCTATTTCCCTTTACTTCCTTTATCAGGATCGTGCCTCTGCCATAGGGTATGTGCTTACCTGTAGGCAGGCGCGAAGCAAGCCTTTCCATGAGAACTTGCTTATCAATAAAATAAAAAATGCCGGCGGCTATCATCAGAAAAGCCGCCGGAAAAATAAATAACCTTAGGATTCGTCTCACTTGACCCGCAATCATTTATCAAAACAGAAATTACGCTTTTATTGTCTTCACAAAATCGGCTATGGCTGCCCTATCTTTCTTTTCTATCTGGGTAAAGTTTATACCTAAACGGCTTTCCCCCTTTTCGCCGGGACCGCAATAGATTACTTTACCAACTATCTCCATTAGCCAGACATAATGCTCTTTGTCAGCCTCAAAATTAATCAAAGTAAATTTAATGGATAGCTCGGTGCCGGCCGGCATCTCATACTCTGTCAAAAGCGCCATGCCTCCTTCACTTAAATCCATCATCAAGGCACAAACCTCTTTGCCCCCCACAAGCATAAAGATAGTGGGTGGCTTATTCACTCTGTAAGTAACAGTAAAACTAACCTCTACCCTCTCACTCTTACGCTTCTCCATGTTTGAATAATTTTGTTTCATATATTTTGCCTTATTTGCTATCCGGTTTAGTCAAAATTTCGTAATTTTTTAACAAGCCTTCTTTATCAAAAAAAAGATACACCTTATTATTGTCAAAAAAAGTCGCGTATCCCGGCTTATAAACCCACTTTTCTTCGTCATTTTCCTCATAAATTACAACAACCGGCCCGCCGCAAAGCTCTCTAATAAAATCCCGGGACTGACTCTTCTTGATCTCGCCCCTTCCTATAGCCTCTTTAACAGCCTCAAAGCTTTCCGTTTCTTTGGCTAACTCCTTCTGGAATCCCTCCTGGCTTTTACCAACCTTTATCAGCCGCATCAACCCCTGCGAACAGCCGCACAGGCCAAACAAGATAAAAAAAAGAACTATGCCTTTTTTCACGCGTTCCGCCTTTTTTAAAATACCTCTTCTTAATTATACCACTCTAAAAATAAAAATCAATAGCCAAAATAGAAATGTCCGGAAACGTCCTTACAAAAGAAAGGGGCGGGACTCTATTTATAAACTAAAAATAGGCCTGCCCCGTTTTTTTATTTTTTTTTCTGCCCTATTTTAACGTTGGTACTTTTAATCTTAGTTACAATATCAAGCGCCTTTTTGGTGATAGCCCACTTGCTCTTTGGGGTCTTGGCCAAAACTTTACCTAATTCATAATACAGCTTCTCTCTCTGTAAGGATAGGGCCGCTATCTCCAACTGTTTCTTTCCCTTTTCAGATTTATCTTTAATGTAACGCTCGCCTTCCTTGGCCAGGCGTTCAGCGTTTTTCATAATCTTTTCCAGATCCTTTTTGCTGGTTTCCCACAACGTATCAATTTTTTTCTTAAGCTCTTCTTTTTTCATCAAAATTTCCCCCCTTTCAGCCTGATAGACATTTACAATAACATTTAATTTTACTATAGCACTTCACTTCTGTTCCCGCAAGTAAAAAGTCAACTTTGGTAAAATGCAAGATTGGCCGGCTGCTGCGACAGTTATCGTTTTTTATACAAACCTATTAGATGAGCCTTATCAAGCGCGTGTCCCTTAATAGCCTCCTCCAACTCCTCTTTGCTTATGCCTTCCTTTAGGCCAAGAATTTTATCAAGGGCGTATATCTTGAAAAAGTAACGGTGAGTACCGGACGGCGGGCATGGTCCTCTATAGTCTCCTACGCCAAAATCATTAACACCTTGTTTCCCCGGAATACTGCTTTCATCAATTTTCTGAATGACCGGAATATCAAAAACAACCCAGTGCACCCATGTCTTCCCGGGAGCATCCGGATCATCAACGATTAAAGCCATGCTTTTGGTTTCCTCGGGAATCCCATTAATAACAAACGCCGGATTAACATCTTCTCCCTGACAGGTAAATTTTGTAGGAATAATGCTGTTATTGTGAAAGTCCGGGCTGGTCAATATCATTTTCATCGCCTCCTTTTTATCGGCTCCAACGACACCAATAGTTAAAATGGACAAGGTAACAGCTATAACAAACAGGGCTTTTGGTTTTATTTTTTTAGTTCTCATCCTCTGATTCATTCTGTGCGTGTACCGTACCCGAGCAGTGCGAGTGGTACGGTGGCGGAGAGAGGAGGATTCGAACCCCCGGTACCTTTCGGCACAACGCATTTCGAATGCGCCGCATTCAACCGCTCTGCCATCTCTCCAATTTGCACAATTTTAACAAGCAAATTGGATCTCGAACCTGCCAAAGGCCAGTGAGAGATATTTTACGTACAATTTTAACAAACAAATTGGATCTCGAACCTGCCAAAGGCCGGTGAGAGATATTCTATGTACAATTTTATCAAATGAAGTTCCCCGCAGTTTACTGCGGGATATTTAACTTTTCCTTGCTTCATTCCTCGAGCCTTCATCCCCGCAAGTTTACTGCGCGGTGTTCGGCGAAGAGAAACAAATTAGATCTCGAACTCGTCAAAAACGGGTGAGAGATATTAAATACTAAAAAGCACTTATTAAAGCTTCAATATTCTTTCTTATCTCTTCAAATCTGCCTTCTTTAATTAAATCCTGCCTAAAAATGCTTGCTCCGAAGGCCACAGCCGAGGCTTTAT
>DAOVNW010000184.1 GCA_030630095.1 Candidatus Omnitrophota bacterium | reverse complement strand
AGGGAATATAAAAGGATAGATGTAGCCATTGAGACCTTTAACGAGCTTGGACTGCCGCTTAAGGTTATCGGCTCGGGCAGTGACAGGGAAAAGTTGGAGCGGATGGCGAAAAGTAATATCGAGTTTCTGGGCAGAATTGACGATGATGGCTTAGTTAATTACTATAAAGGATGCCGCGCTTTAATTTTTACCGGTGAGGAGGATCTGGGAATTATCCCCCTTGAAGCCATGTCAGCCGGCCGCCCGGTAATAGCCTACAAAGCCGGCGGAGCGCTCGAGACGGTCATAGAAGGCGTAACCGGCAACTTCTTCTACCCGCAAAACAAAGACGCTCTAATTGAGGCCGTCCGCGCCTTCAAAGACAATGACTACGATGAAACCGCCATAAGAACCCACGCCCGGAAGTTTGATACACAGGTTTTCAAACAAAAAATAAAAGATTTCATAGACGCCAAGTACCGCGAATTCAAAAAATAACTGTTTTTAGCCGGCCTCGAGGAGTACGAGTAATGGATTTTGAAAAAGTTCTTAAACTGCTTATGAAGGATTTTGAAAAAGAGAATATAAACTATGCCCTTGTAGGCGGATTCGCGATGGGGGCTTTGGGAATTATGAAAACTACAATGGATTTAGACTTCCTTGTTGAACATAGCGATCTCCCCAAAATAGGGAAGCTTATGAAAAAATATAGCTACAAGCGAGTTTACAATACGGAAAATGTATCTCAGTATGTATCGGATATAAAAATTTTTGGCGAACTTGATTTTCTCCACGCCTTTAGAGAAATATCCATTTCTATGCTTAAAAGGTCTAAAGCGATTTCTGTTTTTGAGGGGAAACTTAAAATAAGAGTGTTACTGCCTGAAGATATTATCGGCTTAAAATTACAGGCATTAGCCAATAATCCCGCAAGAGAAAATAAAGAGCGCGCGGACATAGAAATAATCGCGGAGTATTTTGGAGATAAGTTAGATTGGGATTTAATAAAAGAGTATTTTAACCTGTTTCAAAAAGAGAATGAGTATGCAAAGTTGAGGAAGAGATATGGGCATTTTAAGCGATAAAGAAAAGCGGGAGCTCCTGCGTTTCTCGCGTTCGCGGGCATTGAAGAATGATTTTCAGCAAATTGAAAAAAACCGCCGCAATCTATGTATAAAAAACGGCCCAATGACCGCTGACGACTATATTAAATTCGCGACAGTAACCAACGCTATGATAGGCCATCTAAGAAAACCATTTATAAAAATAAAAGGCAATAACTTTAAAATATAGAGTGTATAAATGGAGAAAGTTCAGGTTTTATTAAATTTAGCCACCATAGCATTTCTACTGGCGGCGGGAGTTACCGCGTTCATTATTGGCCGGAAGAAACGGAATGGGGTATGGTTTTTTACCTCGGGTGTATTTGTTTTAAGCGGGGTAAATAAAATATTTGATTTTGACAATATCGTAGGCGGTTGGTTTTTGGGAGATGGGATTGAGTTTATAAATTGGGCCAACAGAACTTTGCCCTGGCTCAAGCTTTACAAACAGCCGGGCTTTATTGTGGACTTTTTCTTTCTCATAGCCGGAGTTTTAGCCGTTTTGGCGCTAAACAAGAGGATGAAACGCCATATTTTAAGTTATAGCTTTTTTGCCGCTGGTGTGGTATCATTTTTAGGTGTGATTTTTATCGGTTTTTGCCTCGCCGGAGTGATTGGCCTATCTATTCAGGCAGGAAACCTGCAGGCGATAAAGGATACCCTTGAGGCCGCGGGAGCCCTTTGTTTCTTAGCGGCTTTTTTAAGTTACAGGTAGGGAATAAAATAATCAAGATACAGAAAAACTTAATCCCTGCCTGCCGGCAGGCAGGCTTAGAGTGAGCGAATGCGAACGTCTTGATACTATTGTTTGCCCGTGCCCCGTAGGGGTATATCTTGTTTTTCAGGGGAGAATCAGATGGAGGCCTTAGGTTATATTGAGTATGTGGTAATGGCTTCTTTTATGTGGCTGGCGCTTCTATGTGTAGCAAACTTTTACGGTCGCAGTGATACCAACTGGTTTCTTATGGCTGTTTTTTACGGCTTATTGGTGATTAATAAAATATGGCCGTTAAATACTATGTTGGGCGATTGGCTGGTAGCCAATAAGGCGCACTGGCTGATGCCCATTGACAAGATGCTGCCCGGGCTGATGATATATCATACGGCATCAAAGTGGATAATGTTTGTATTTTGCGTGCTGTTTTTTATCGGTTTTACCTCACTTTTATCTCAACTGGTTTACAGAAGGGTTATTTTTTTGCTGGGCGCTTGCGGATTATTGATTTATATTATCACCTTTACATGGTGGATATACTGGGTTCTCGCGCCGGAACATACAATGCCGAATGAGGTTATTAATAACTGTAAAAATCTGCTTTTAATCGCGGGCAATCTCTTTTTTATTATATCGTTCTCTTTGGCGCTGAAACAGGCAAGGCTGAAAAGGTCTTAAAAAAATGAAGAAAAACCTTTTAAAATTACAGATTGGCATAATAAGCGCGGTACTTTTGTATATGTACTGGCCGGTATTTTGCTGGATGATTGGGCAGTGGGAAAATAATCCCAACTACGCCCACGGTTACATAGTGCCGCTTGCCTGCGGCTACCTTATTTTTAGAAAAAGAGAAGCCCTAAAGAAGATTCCGGCTAAGGCTTCATCGGCCGGCATCCGTCTTTTTGCCTTTGGTATGCTGTTGTATCTATTGGGAAGCCGCATT
>DAOVNW010000134.1 GCA_030630095.1 Candidatus Omnitrophota bacterium | reverse complement strand
TGAGATACACGGTCAATTCTTAAATCATGGACCTCAAAGGCCTTATCATCAATGGGCAGGCTTAAATCTACTATCTTCATCTTATTCATCCTTAAAAATTATTCTTTCTTCTTTCTTATTACTTCAGTTATTTCATTAATGGTAGAGAACTTGGTAATTTCATTAGTCTCAATCTTTATACCAAAGCTCTTGTTAAAGGTAACTGCTAACTCTACCATCTCTGTTGAATCAACACCTATAGAGTCATACAATTTCTGGTCCTCTTTTAATTCCTCTTTTCCTACATCCAGGGTCTTACTTATAAGTTCTATGACTTCTTCCTTTAGCCCCATACATACCTCCCTAACTTGACACTTAAGGTTGAACCTTATGTGTCAAGTTAGGGATTGTTTTGTAGTTTTACTTCTTTTTTTCTTGACATAGTGAACGTTTGTACACTATAATATTGTTACTATGAGAAAAGGGAATTTTGAAGATAAAATAGAAAAGATTAGGGAGTTTTATTTTAAGAATAAGAGGATGCCGAGTTATTCTGAGGCGGCTTCCTTGTTTGGTTTTAGGTCTAAGAATGCCGCTTATAAACTTGTTGGGAAATTAAAAGAATCAGGTTTTATATGTTCCGATAAAAAAGGCAGGCTCTTGCCGGGTATTTTAAGTAATCCCGTTAAGTTGTTGGGCAGTATTTCTGCCGGTTTTCCTTCGCCGGCGGAAGAAGAATTGCGGGATACTATGTCTTTAGACGAATACCTTATCAACAATCCCTCCTCTACCTACTTGCTTAAAATTGACGGTGATTCTATGATAGATGCCGGCATTCACCAGGGCGATTTAGTTCTAATAGATAAAAATCTTACTCCCGGGACAGGTGATATAGTGGTTGCTCAGGTGGACGGAGAGTGGACTCTGAAGTATTTTGAAAAAAGAGGCCGGGCTGTTTACTTAAGGCCGGCCAATAAAAAGTATCCGGTTATAAAGCCCCGCTCCGAGCTTATTATAGGAGGAGTGGTTATTGCCAATGTCAGAAAATACAAATAACTCCCCCCTTACCTTAGTATCTTATCCCAAGGCGATTATGCATGTGGACTGTGACGCTTTTTTTGCTTCATGCGAAGCGGCAGTCAGGCCTGTTCTAAAAGGTAAGCCGGTTATAACGGGAAAAGAACGCGGTATTGTTTCCTGCGCCAGCTATGAAGCTAAAAGAAGAGGCGTGAAAAGAGGCATGAGATTATTTGAGGTAGAAAAGATTTGCCCCTCATGCGTCATTCTTCCTTCAGACTATGAGACTTACAGCCTTTATTCCCAAAGGATGTGTTCTATCTTAAGGCGTTTTACTCCCGACGTAGAGGAGTATTCCATAGATGAAGCCTTCTGTGATCTCACTGGTTTAAGAAGAGTTTATCATTGTTCTTATGAGAAAATAGCCCAAAAAATAAAAGAGGCCATTGAAAAAGAACTTGATTTGACAGTATCTATTGGATTAAGTATAAGTAAAAGTTTAGCCAAAATATGTTCCAAAAAGGATAAGCCTTCCGGCTTTACCTGTATTCCCGGATATGAACTGCACAAGTTTTTAAAAGACATCTCTTTAAAAGAGGTATGCGGATTTGGCCATAACAGCGTGGCGCTATTAAATAAGCGCGGGGTGAGTTCGGTTTATGAGTTTGTAAATAAATCTCAGGATTTTGTTTCTAACGCACTAGGTAAGATAGGAAGAGAGCTTTATCTGGAACTAAAGGGTATGGCTGTCTATGAGGTAATAAGAGATAAATTAGAGCATAAGTATTTATCTATAAGCAAGACTAAGACCTTTATGCCGCCATCTGATGATAAGGACTTTGTAAAGGCGCATTTATTTAGAAATACAGAATCAGCTTTTATTAAATTAAGGCGTCATAAACAAAGTGTTAAAAAGATAACGGTCTATTTAAAGAGGCAGGATTTTTCTTGCCATGGCCTGGAGGCTGAACTAAATAGACATTCGTCTTCTACTATGGATTTTACTGATATAGTTGAAGAATTATTTAACAAGATATATAGAGAGAAAGTGTTATATAGAGCAACCGGAGTTATCTTAAGCAAGCTGGCCAATGAGGGCTGTGATGATAGGACATTGTTTGATGATATTTTGAAAATAGAGAAACTAAAAAGCCTATCAAAAGCCGCGGATAAACTTAATGGTAAATTCGGCAAACATATGCTTCATTTAGGCGCGACTGAGTTTTTAAAGACGCGTAATAGTAACGTTCATCCAAGAGCTAATGTAAGTGATAGGAAAATAGAGCTTTTAAAAGGTGAAAATTTCAGAAAGAGATTGAATATTCCTTTATTGAGGTTAAAATAAAAGGGAATAAAAGGGAATAAAAGCGGGCGGCTTGGTGTCTAAAAGATAGAAACAAGAAGCCGGGCAAAAGGAAATCTTTATGGATAACGACATAACTCTGATTGAGAGGGCGATTGAGGGTGACAAAAGCGCTTTTGGAGATTTGGTGGATAAATACAAAGGCAAAATTGTGGGGGCGGCATTTCGTTTCTCGGGAAACTATAAGGACGCGGAGGATGTAGCTCAAGAGGTGTTTCTTAAGGCTTACCTTAACCTGGCCAAGTTTAGAAAAGAGGCGGATTTTTCAACGTGGCTTTACAGAATTACTTATAATACCGCTTGCAATTATGTAAGGAAAAAGAAGATAAAGATGACCACTCTTAAAGATGATATTAGATATGAAGATGAGTTTGATATTGAAAGAAATGAAAAAAGAGAAATAGTAAGAGCGGCATTAGAAAAGCTTCCCCTGAAATTAAAGTCGGTTTTGGTATTTAGAGAATATGAAAGTTTGTCCTATAAGGAGATAGCGGGAGTTTTGGACTGTTCTATAGGGACGGTTGAGTCGAGGATTTCCAGAGCGCGGGAAAAATTAAAGGTGCTGTTAAGGCCGTATATTTTAGAAGGAGAAAAGATATGAAATGCGGGTACAAACGTGTTATATCAAGTTTTATTGATGGAGAGTTGGGCGGTGAAAAAGCGGTTTTTCTAAAAGAGCACCTGAAAGAGTGCGCGGCCTGCAAAGAGGAAATTGAGGTTTTAAAAAGTATAAAGAGCGCTTTTAGCTGTGAGCCGGACTATAAGGTAAGAGGTGATTTTACCGAGACGGTTATAGCGTCTTTACCCGAGCGGCGGGCAAATTTTAGAGAAAAGCTGGATTGGTGGATGGATGAGGTGCTTCCTCTGGGCAAAAAGCTGATACCGGTTCCACTTGTTTTGACAGCAGCGTTAATCTTTTTTATAGCCTTCAATGCCGTAACGCCTAACTTTATAACTTTAGAAGAGGTGCTTTTAAGTAATCACTTTACACTTGAGGAGGAAATAGTTTTAACTGACGCGAGGTTGTCGGATGAAATTGCCCTTGAGCTTCTTGTTAAATAAGAAATGGGGATTAAAAAAAATGGAAAATTCTAAGGTTGTTTTTGCGGCTGTGTTGGTTTTGACGTTGTTGGTTGGTACGACAATGGGTTTTTTGGCTGGTGAAAGGATTTCGATGGGCGGCAGGGCTGAGATTCGTAAACTGATGATAATGAAGTCGTTGACGCGCCCTGAAAAAGGGGCTGAAGTTGGAGGTAG
>DAOVNW010000020.1 GCA_030630095.1 Candidatus Omnitrophota bacterium | reverse complement strand
TTTTCTACTTCTTTGCCGGATCTAAAACCGAAGCGGCCGATAAATTTCATTGGTACATCGCGTTCTAAAATTGATACAGTAAAAACTCCGCTTTCCCGGATAAATTGATGAGTTAAATTCTCTTTGTTAATACATACGCTAAACTGAGGAGGCTCTGCCGTTACCTGAAAAACAGTATTAGCGATCTGCCCGTTAAATTTGCCTTCTTTTTTAGAACTCACTACATACATTCCGTAACTAATCATATAAAGGGTTTTTTTATCCATTAGTTATCTCTTTTTCTATAACCCTTTCACTTTAGTACAATTTGGGTCAAAAACATCGTTTTTTATTTTTCTTAATACACGCTTGTCCACAGCGATAACAAATTTCATTTTGTAAATATCCCCCATCAAAAAATTCTGTGATATTGCTTAGGGTTGTCTCCGCGATATTGCGCAATGCCTCTTGAGTAAAAAATCCCTGATGCGAAGTAATAAGCACATTGGGAAAAGTAAGTAGTCGCGCCAGCACATCATCGTTTATCATTGATGATGAAAAATCCTCAAAGAAATAATCGCTCTCTTCTTCATACACATCCAGACCAGCGGCCCCAATCCTGCCGCTCTTCAGCCCATCAATGAGTGCTTGTGTGTTAATCAATTTTCCCCGGCCTGTATTAATGATCATAACGCCTTTTTTCATACGCGCAATGCTTCTCTCATTAATCATGTAATGTGTCTCGGGCGTTAAAGGGCAATGTAAAGTAATCACATCCGCTTTTTCATACAATTGATTGAGAGATACATACGTAATACCTTGCGCTTGCGCGTATGCCTTATCAGGAAATACATCATAAACATAAACCTGCATACCAAAACCTTTCATAATGGCAATCAGGCATCTGCCGATTTTCCCCGTTCCGATAACCCCGACAGTCTTCCCGTGCATATCAAAACCTATTAAACCATTGATGGAAAAATTCCCGTCGCGCGTCCGGTAGTATGCCTTATGCGTCTTTCTGTTCAAACTCAGCATAAGCGCGACAGCATGCTCGGCAACGGCATACGGCGAATATCCGGGTACGCGCACCACGTAAATATTTTTATAAGCGGCCGTTAAATCAACGTTATTGTAGCCGGCGCAACGTAAAGCAATCAATCGTATTTTGTTACGCTTTAGAACGCTGATAACTTGTTTGTCAATGACGTCGTTAACAAAGCCGCAGACCGTCTCGAAACCCGAAGAAAACTCAACGGTATTATGGTTGAGATGGCTTTTTACGTACTTTATCTCAAACCCGTAATCTTTATTGGCTTTATTAAAAAAGTCCTGGTCATACGGCTTCGCGTCAAAAAACAATATTTTACGCCCGCTTTCCACCGGCTCTCTCCTAATTAATTAGGTTGCATCTTTATTAAAATTAGTAGTTCTCACACAATGGTTCGTAATAGGCCTGAGGATGGGCACAGGCCGGACATTCCTGGGGCGCTTCTTTGCCCTCATGAACATAACCGCAGTTGCGGCATTTCCACTTAATCACATTATCTTTATTAAACACTTTGTTCTCTTTTATGTTCTTGAGCAATTTTCTATAGCGCTTCTCATGCTCTTCTTCAACCTCCGCTATTTCTTTAAATAGGCTTGCTATCTCATCAAAGCCTTCCTCTCGCGCTGTCATCCGAGCTTCTTTGTAAAGCTTTCTCCACTCTTCGTTTTCTCCGTCGGCCGCGGCCTCCAGGTTAGCCGCTGTATCGCCTATAACTCCGGCTGGATAACCCGCCGTAATTTCTACCTCACCGCCTTTTAAGAACTTAAAGAACCTCTTGGCGTGCTCCTTTTCATTATCAGCCGTCTCTAAAAATATTGCCGCTATCTGTTCATAACCGGCCTTTTTCGCGGCAGAAGCAAAGTATGTGTAGCGGTTTCTCGCCTGCGACTCTCCGGCAAACGAAGCCAAAAGATTTTTTTCCGTTTTCGTACCCTTTAAATTCGCCATTTTTTACCTTTCTCTTTATTAACTTTTCCACAAACCATGGATTGTACAAAATTCTCTGACTTCAAGTACATCCGACTTAGCCATACAAAAATTAGCCTCAGGAGCCTGGCCGGGCTTTAACTCTACTCTGTCAATTCTATCTTCAGTCAAAACCTCAATAAACTTAATATAATGCTTCTCCTCCATAGGGTGCTCAACGCTTCCAATCTTTACCTTAATGCCCCTATCACCATCCTCCACTACAGGAACGTGCTTCTCGCTTCCCTCATCCTCTGTTTTCGCTTCAAGTTTCTTCATCGGCTGATTACAACAGACAAGAGCCGGCGCTCCCTCAGAGACTATCTCTATTACATCCCCGCAGATATCACAGCGGTAAAGCTCTCTCAACCGAGTCATTTTAACCCTCCCTTAAATTAGGGACACATCCTAATTAATAATTTTATTTTCTATTAATTAGGAACATATCTTTTTGGTCTTCCGGCAGATTTCGATATGAAGTTTACGTTAAAAGCATTCGATATCCAATTTAAAAATTTCTGTGTTCCAATTGGTTTCCCTTTGTACGTATTTTTTTCTATGCTATCAATATCTTCTTTTTTTTCTTCTAAATTCAGAAAATTTACATATTCATCTTTTGTTGTAAATTCGTTATAAATAGGTACGATAAAATCCGATTTTTTATATCCCACATTATATACTCCACTAGACCATTTATAATCTATTGGATTTGCCACAATGCCAACTCTGACCGGATTGCGCTCTATATATCTACATACGGTAAGTAAATAGGCATCTGTATCTACTATTGAAGAGTGAAATCTGCATTCCCACAATCTGCCTGTTCTTTTATATTTTCTGTTAACATACTGGGTGTACGTAAGACTTATTTTTTGCATCATCTTGGCAAGTGAATTTTCATATTTCGGAATACATAAGATATGCACATGGTTGGACATCAGACAATAAGCACATACCTGACAATGACACTCTTTACTATATTTTTTTAATAAATCCAGATAAACGCATTTATCTCTGTCATTAAAAAATATAGTCTGCTTATTATTTCCCCTTTGAATTATATGGTGGGGATATCCTGTAGCTACTATTCTTGCTATGCGTGGCATGTAAAAATTATATCATTAAGCGCTTTATATGTCAAGAAAATTGGGATGTGTCCCTAATTAAGTTATCTTTTAAAGTCGCTTAATTTTAGCCACCAGTCATTGAGGTTTGAACTTTTTGCCCTCTGCCAGAGTTGGCGGGCGCTTTTTGTTTTAAGAAAAGCGGGGGCTTTTTTCATAAACTTTGCGGCCTCCAGATGGCCGTATTCATAGTACTCCTTTGCCTGAATAAGGCACTCTAAAATATCGGCATCCCGAGCAATAATGCTTTCTCTGTCGCGCTGATTTTTATAACTACCCCGCATACCGGACAGCTCCTCCTTGATATCCTTGGGCAGCAGTTCTATCTGTTCATAAAAGGATTTATCCTCGTGCGGCTCCGCGTCGATATAGCGTTGGGCCATCTTATGCAAATCCGTAATGCGGGCCTCGTGTATATCGTTAAAGAGAGTCATAAGCAGTACCTTATAGGGCGGCACCTTTTCCATGCGGGCTATTAGGTAACCTATAACGGCACACCTGAAGCTGTGTTCGGCAACGGTTTCCGCGTGCTTAATCCCCAAAACAGACCAACCCGAACGCTCCACCCGCTTAAGCATTCCAGCTTCTGAGATAAAGTTTAATATCTCTTTTACATGCCCTATTTGTGTTTTAGTTTTCATCTTAACTCCCGTCTTCTTTTAGATATCTCATAACAGAAGATTGCGCAGGCCATACTGACGTTAAAAGAAAGTTTGGCCCCTTCCATAGGAATACGGACTTTTATGTCAAGGTGCTTCAAGAGTCCCTGACGTATACCTTCACCCTCAGAGTCCATTACCAGGCCTACAGGAAAAGGCAAAGAGACTTTACTAATTTCCTCAACTCCAGCACTAACCACCGTTCCCGCAATCCAGTACCCGGCTTCTTTGGCGGCAGTCAAAGCATTAGCCATATTGGCCACTATAGAGACCGAAATATAATTTTCTCCTCCTGAGGCAACGTGCAAAACCGTCTCGTTAACTCCACAGGCCCTGTGCTCAGGGATAACGAGGGCCATTCTGCCAAAACAGGCGGCGGTACGCATAATGACACCTAAATTTTGAGGATCGCTAATCCTATCCAGGAAAATAATGGTTGCATCTTCTTCTCTTTTCCTTCTTAGTAAATCCTCAAAAAGCGTGTATTGAAACCCATCTACTTTGGCAATTATTCCCTGAAGGTCCTTAGCATGTTTTATTCTTTCCAGCGCCTTGCTCGACAAGCGCTCCGCGGGAAGGTTGTTTTGCCTGATTAACTTCTCAATCTGCGGCACTTTAAGGTTGTCCTGCAGAAATATCTTTCTTATGCTCTGAGGGTCAGCCTTAAGCCGCTCAAAAACTGAATTTCTACCATATAGAACTGTTTGATTCTTCGCCAAGCCGTCCACCTCCTCATATATTTCTTAAATCTTGTTTTCCCGCTAAAGTATCTTTAAGAACACATCCACTACCTTTGAATCAAAGTATGTTCCACTGCACTTCTTTAGCTCCTGACAAGCCTCATCTTTAGTCATAGCCTTCCTATAGGGCCTGTCCGACGTCATAGCATCATAGGCATCAGCCACTGTCAGTATCTTAAGGGGTAGAGATATATACTCTTTAGTGAGCTTACCAGGATAACCTTCGCCGTCCACCCTTTCATGATGATGGCGGACCAGATAGGCTATCTTATTTAAAGAGTGTATGGGCTTTAATATGTTTTCACCGATGATCGGATGCAGCTGCATGTGCTTTCTCTTCTCAGTGGTCAAAGCGCCCGGTTTAAGCAATATTTCATCCTTAATACCGATTTTGCCTATATCGTGCAAAAGGGCCGCGTTTTTTAACATATCCTTAGCATCCTTATCCAGGCTAAACTCCTCTGCCAGCCTGAGAACAAAATTTGTAACCCTCTTGGTATGGCCTCTGGTATAAGGGTCTTTGGCTTCAACGGCCAGGGCAAGGGTCGAAATTGTTTCAACGTAAGTCCTTTCGATATGCTGATTGAGACGGCTGTTTTCAATAGCAATTGCCGTTTGACTGGCCAAATTTTCTATTAAAATAACGTCATCTTCTGAAAAATTATCCCAGTTCTTTTTATCATGCAAAGAAATAACACCCAGCACCTTCCCTTTGCACATCAAAGGAGCGCAAAGAATTGACTTATAGGCGAAGCCTGCCTCTTTCTCAAAAACTAACCGCTCTGCTCCACCGGCTTTGGAAACGTTTTGTGTCTTTTGTTCCTTATAAGCCTTGACAATTATGCTTTTCTCTTCTTTAAGGCTGATATCTCTCCGTATGCCCGAAATAGCTCCACAAGAAACCATAATCTTTATTTTATCTTCTTTTGAAACCATAATCGTCCCTGAGGAAGCGTTCAGCGCCTGGCTTAGTGTCTCAAGGGTTAACTCCAGGACGCTGTCAATTTTTTTATCAGATCCCATAGCGCTGTTAATACGCAAAAGAACGTCCTGAATAACTCTCT
Organism: Candidatus Omnitrophota bacterium; assembly: GCA_030630095.1. GTDB lineage: Bacteria > Omnitrophota > Gorgyraeia > JAGLLT01 > JAGLLT01 > JAGLLT01. Next base: position 4,664 of record DAOVNW010000020.1, on the reverse strand, counting down.
TAGACTCTTTAAGGTCTTCAATGTTCTTCTCCAGTTCACTCGTCATCTGATTAAAGTACCGGGCTAACATATCCACTTCGTCATTTTCAGAAGTTTTTATCCTCTTACTCAGATTACCATGGGTAATACCCTGCATGTCCCTGGCAAGCCTTACAACGGAAACAATAATTTTTCTGCTTAAAATATAACCGGTACAAATGGAGCAAATCATAAAAAACATTGTCACTTTAACGTTATTTTTCAGCAAAACCTCGCCAACTTCCGTGCGAAGAAGATAAATAATTAAAACGAGTGGAATAATAGCCATCAGCAGAATAGAAATGGTAAGTTTTTGCAGTATACCGCGCTGACTTAACGATTTAATAGCAATCCTTATCATTCGCGTCTCCCCTTAATGAGGGCATCAGTTATGGAACAAAAGTGAACATAACTGATATGCCCGCCTGCCTGCCATAGCCTCGGCGTAGGCAGGAATTGATCCCCCCTGCGTGCTTTCGATAGAAAACACGGGGGATTATTTAGCCTTTGTTTATTTTATAGCCTTACACGGAAAAAATCAACCTTTTTAAAATGAAACGGCTTATGCCGCATTGACAAAAGCTAAAGTAAATGCTATATTAAAGGCAAATGAAAATTAACTTGTACAAATGCTTACTAAATTTATTATACCCTTTAAAGTGCCTGATATGCAAGGCTAAGTTGGAAGTTGAAAACACCTGGCATATCTGCCTTCACTGCCGGAGAAAGATTAAGATAAATCTTCCTCCCTTTTGCCTAAAGTGCGGGAAGCCGCGAACCCAAGGCCTTTCAGATACAACCTGCGGGGAGTGTAAAGAAAACAGATACTTATTTGACAGAGCCTGGGCCGTATCTATCTACGAGGGTGTTATAAAAGAGTGTCTCCACCTTTTTAAATACCGCAAAAAGAGACGCCTCTTAAAGCTGTTTTCTGAGCTTACCTGTAATTTTATGGAGCGATTTATCGACTATCAATCTATAGACCTCATCTCCGCCGTCCCGCTCTCAAAAAGCAAGATGCGCCAAAGAGAGTTCAATCAATCCGGCCTCTTGGCCCGGGAGATAGGGGGCAAATTTAAGAAAACTGTCCTAAACGGCAATCTGATAAAAATAAAAGATACGCCTTCTCAGGTCGCCCTTAGCGGGGCAAAGAGAAGATTAAATTTAATAGGCGCCTTTAAGGTAAAAGAACCACGCCTGTTTAAAGATAAAAACATCCTGCTAATAGACGATGTTTTTACTACCGGTTCAACTTTAAATGAATGCTCCGAAGTTTTAAAGAAAGCGGGAGCGAAAAAAGTATACGTCCTGGCCTTAGCCAGAGGCAGTTAAAGATGAGGATACTCAGAAACTATATCCTAAGAGAAATAGCCGCCCCTTTTATCTTATCGCTCTCGGCTCTTCTGTTTATTATGCTGGTGGCAAATTTAATACATCAGGCGGATAAGATTATCGCGCCGGGCGTATCCCTGATTGACATTCTCAAGCTCTTTATCAGCTGGATTCCGTATCTTTTAAGATACGCCCTGCCTATCTCACTGCTGATGTCAATACTTCTAAGTTTCGGCAGAATATCCTCCGATAACGAAATAGCGGCTATGACGGCCAGTGGGTTTAATCTTTACAGAATCATCTATCCGGTAATTGTCGTAGGGTTAATATTCAGCCTCTTCTCAGTTATCCTTAATGACAGAATTGCCACTTATTCCCATTTTGCTTCAAGAAAAATCTTAACCAGGATTGCCGTATCAAACCCTATTAGCTGTATACAAGACGGAACCTTTCTTCACTTCGATCGCCATATTGTATTCATCAACCGGATAAAGGATAATAAGCTTAAGGGCATAAAAATATTTGAAACCCAGGAAGGTAAGCCGCCCCGCACTATCGTAGCCAGAGAAGGAGTTCTCATCCCCGATCTTAAAAATAACTCCATAAAATTAAAATTAATCGACGGCAGCTCCGACCAGTCTAATTCTGAAAACCCCGGTGATTTCTATCAGCTTAAATTCAAAACTTATGTTATGTCTTTAGACCTCTCTCAGACCCAGCCGGACAAGATACAAAAAAAACCGAAGGATATGAACATGCGGGAATTGTGGAAAAAGATAGATAATTTGAAAACCTTTAACATTGACCCCCTCGAGTTAATCCTGGAAATTCATAAAAAGATTTCCCTGGCTTTCGCCAATCTGGCCTTTGTTATCATAGCTTTGCCTTTAGCCATAAAAACCAAAAGAAGCTCTAAGTTTGCCGGTTTTGCCATAGGATTGGTTATTATCATATTTTATTACGTCTTGATAGCTTCAGGCAGCGCCCTGGCTGCCAAAAAAATTCTTTCTCCCATGCTTGGTTCGTGGATGGCAAACATCGCGCTTATCGCGATCGGTTCATTTTTAATTTTTAGAACTGTAGAGAAATAACATGAAACTTATAGACAAAAATATCTACCGCGAGCTAATTCCCGCTTTTTTATTCTGCGTGGCTCTCTTTACATTTTTATTCGTCATTATTGATTTGTTCGCGAACCTCGACGACATTATCAAACAGCAGGTGGGCATCAGGACGCTCATCCAATACTATCTCTCCTTTCTTCCCTCCATATTTACCATAATCACCCCGATTTCAACCCTTCTCGCGACCCTCTACAGCCTGGGAACACTAAACCGCCAGAACGAAATAATGGCTATGAAGGCCGGCGGAATAAGCACTCTCAAGATAATAACTCCTTTTCTCTTTATGGGTATAATCATAAGTCTGTTGTCCTTTATCGTTGATAGCAAACTTGTACCCGAAGCTTATGAAACATATATCACTATAAAAAAAGAACACATAGAGCGGGGAGATAAGAAAAAAGATAAAGAGATAATTAAAGATGTGGCTCTTTACGGAGCGGATTACAGAATATTTTACGCGGAAAGCTACGACACAAAAACTGAAACTCTCAATAAATTGATTATTCTACAGCATAACGAAACAGGGGAACTGGTTGGCCGTATTACAGCCGATAAGGCCAAATGGACAGGAACCAAGTGGATTTGCTATAACTGCATCATTCATCGCCTAACCAGTTCAGGAACCATTGCCAGCAGCCCAGCCTTCTTTAAGGAAAAAGTAATCAAGTTACAAGAAAATCCTCGTGACTTTTCTAAATCAAAACACCAAACCCAGTTTATGAGCATTTTTGAACTCTACAAATATGTAAAAAAGCTATCAAAAAACGGCTACCGGCCGTTAGGCGTGATTATTGATTTTCATAATAAAATTTCTTTTCCGCTTATTAGTTTTGTAGTGGTTTTAATAGGCTTACCTTTCGCGCTTATTAAAAACAAGGGAGGGACATTTCTTTATATCGGGGGCGGCCTGGCAATAAGTTTCTTTTATTATGTTGTATTAATAATAAGTGTGTCCCTGGGGAAAGCCGGCCTCTTGCCTCCCCTGCTTGCCAGTTGGCTCGCCAATATCATATTTGCTATCTCCGGCATAGTGCTCCTCGCCAAACTGTCCAAATAACAACATATATTAATTAAAGATTCTTTTGTAATTTTTGATTGTAGTATCAAAAATTACAAATAACGGTTTTAAAAATACTTTCGTTTCCGGATAAACCTTATTATATTGCCAGAATTTTCATTAAATCGTATAGGCTGGTATCTATCCTGGAGACAGGCTTAACGGCCGTGCTTAGACTGACGGCTTTTAGTTTGTTAGCCGCAACGGCAACCGTCTTATCGGTTTTGCCGGCTAAAAGCAGGTCGATGGCGTAAGCACCGAACCTTGAAGCCAGCACCCGGTCAAAGGCGGTAGGAATGCCGCCTCTCTGAACGTGCCCTAAGACTACCACTCTGGTTTCAAAACCTGTCTTTTTAGAGATGGCGCCGGCTACATCCTCTGCCTTCCCGGCACCTTCAGCGACCACTATAATCCAGCTTATTTTGCCTATCTTCCTGCCCTCTTTAATATCCTTACACATCCGGTTAATATCAAAACTCATCTCCGGCAGTAAGACATCCTCCGCCCCGCCGGCTAAAGCAACGTGCAGAGCAATAAAACCTTCAGAACGCCCCATTACTTCAATAACAAATATGCGCTCCATACTGGTAGCGGTATCCCTAATCTTATCTATCGCTTCCAAGGCAACGTTGACGGCCGTAAAAGAGCCAATGGTAAAGTCGCTTCCGTTAATATCATTATCTATAGTAGCCGGCACCCCAATTGTCGGAATACCCCAGGCAGAACTTAGCTTATGAGCCGCCCTAAAAGAACCGTCTCCCCCAATAACAATCATGCCGTCAATCTTATTTTCACGTATGACGCTTACGGCTTTTTTCTGCCAGCTCTTTTCCTTAAATTCCGGAAATCTATCCGTCTTTAAGATGGTGCCGCCCCGGCCTATGATATTGCTGACCGAACGCCTGCCTAACCTAACAGACTCATTTCTTACCAGCCCTTTGTAGGCGCGATAAAATCCAATTGTCTCCACATTATGATAGAGAGCGCATCTGACAACACTTCTCAAAGCGGCATTCATTCCTGAACAGTCGCCGCCGCTGGTAATAACTCCGATTCTCTTTACCCTGTTTTCCGCCATTTAATTATACCCTTTTTCACGTTCACAACCGCCAGGAAGTCAGATACTCTTTTTG
>DAOVNW010000037.1 GCA_030630095.1 Candidatus Omnitrophota bacterium | reverse complement strand
GGTGATGAACGAGATAGAGAATGATATGAAGGGCTCAAGGCCGATGCGCCGCCTGCTTCAGGGCGATGTAGGTTCGGGTAAAACAGTGGTAGCCCTCTACGCCCTTTTAAAGGCGGTTGAAAACGGTTATCAGGGTGTCCTTATGGCGCCCACGGAAATACTGGCTCAACAGCATTACATTAGCGCTAAGCGGATGTTCAAGGGCGTAAAAGTTAAAGTGGTTTTGTTTGCAGGGGGGATGAAGGTAAAGGATAAGAATAAAGCGAAGCAGAAAATTGGCCGGCAAAAAGCCGCGATAATTATCGGGACTCATTCTCTCATTCAGAAAACAGTTAACTTTAATAAATTGGGTTTGGTGATTATTGACGAACAGCATAAGTTCGGGGTAACCCAAAGAGAGACACTGGCAAAAAAAGGGCTTTGTCCGGACGTTTTAATTATGACGGCTACTCCCATTCCCAGGTCTTTGGCTTATACCATCTATGGCGATTTAGACCTGTCTGTTATTGATGAGCTTCCACCGGGCAGAAAGGCGGTAACTACCTGGTGGGTAAGCGGCAAAAAAAGGGATGGCGCCTATGAGTTTATCAGAAAGCAAATCGCGAATGGCCGGCAGGCGTATGTTGTCTATCCCTTAGTTGAAGAGTCCGAAGCGCTGGATTTAAGAGCGGCCAAAAGTATGTATAAAAAGCTCAAGGAAAGGGTTTATCCGGATTTAAACGTCGGCCTCCTCTACGGCAAGATGAAGGCGGCGGAGAAGGAAGAGATAATGAAAAAATTTAAGAGCGGGCAAATAGATATTTTGGTTTCCACGATTGTTATTGAAGTGGGTATCGACGCGGCCAACGCCGCCGTAATGCTTATAGAGCACGCGGAACGTTTTGGCTTAAGCCAGCTTCATCAGCTTAGAGGCAGAATCGGCCGGGGTGAGTTTGAGTCGTACTGTATATTAATTTCATCAAGCGGCAAAGATGATGCTAAGAGGAGATTATCTATTATGTTTGCCCATAGCGACGGTTTTAAAATTGCCGAGGAGGATTTAAAGATGAGAGGCCCCGGCGAATTCTTCGGAACGCGCCAGCACGGTTTTCCCGAACTGCGCGTTGGCAGCATTCTCAAAGATACCGCCTTGCTTAATTTAGCGCGCCGGGAAGTTTTTAATATCGTGGACAACGATCCCGATTTAAAACTGCCCGCGAATAGAAGGCTTTTTGAGGGATATGCCGCCCGGTATTTTTAATTTTTTCTTTTGTGAATTTATATATGGTATAATAACTACGATGACAAAACCTCTTTCAATATATATCGCTTTTTTTCTGACTGTCTGTTGTTCAGCCGGCTGTATGACCACTTCCTATAATAGGGCAATCGGTGAGAGAGAATTCATAATGTATTCTACCGAGAAAGAGGTTAGGCTGGGCAGGAAGATAGCCGCTAAGTTTGAGAAAAAGTGCGAGCTCTATGATGATGAAGGCGAGCAGAAAAGAATAGATGAAATCGGCCGGCGAATTGCCGCGGTTTCAGACCGCGGGGATTTAAAGTATTATTTTAAAATTATTAAGGACGAAGAAGTGAATGCTCTGGCTCTGCCCGGCGGCTACATTTATGTCAGCAGCGGCCTGATTGAAATAGCGGAGAGGGATGATGAGATAGCGGCAGTCTTGGCGCATGAAGTAGGCCATGTGGCGGCAAAGCACTCGATGAAGAAGATGCAAGGTGATTTTTTATTCAATTTCTTAACCGCGATTACTTTAATTGGGAGCAGTGATACCGGTTTTCACCGGGGTAAGGATTTTGCCTATTTGTCGGTTTTGATGCAGTACAGCCGGGATTTTGAAAAAGAAGCCGACAGGTTAAGCGTTAAGTATTTAAAAGCGGCAGGCTATGATCCTTATGCGGCGCTTTCTATGCTGGAGAAACTGCAAAAGATAGACAGACGGCAAAAGAGAAGAAGGTATAGTTATTTCAGGTCTCATCCGCCGATTGATATGAGAAAGGCGCTGGTAAAAAGAGAGATAACCGGCAAGCTTGATTACGAGGGTTATCTGGACTTAATGGAAGGCGATTAGCAAAATGAGCAATTTAAAGACGAGGCAATTTATAAACCTATTTTCAATTTTAGCCCTCGGGTTACTGCTTTCAGGATGCGTTGCCGGCTTCGGGAAAAAGGTTAGCGTCAATCACAATGAGTTTCGTATAATGTCGGTTGAGGAGCTGGTTTCTGAAGCTGACCTTATCGCGGACATAAAGATTATAGCCAATGAGCCCGTGTGCTTCAGGCATAAAAGCGGAACCTATTACCAGATGACCATTATAAAGATAAATCAGGTTTTTAAAGGCGATCTAAAAAGCAAGGCTATGACCATTTATGCCAGAAACTCGAACCTGCCCTATGAGCATATAGACGCTTACGAAATATACGACGATATGCTGGTTTTTTTGAAGAAGGATGGGAACTATTATTTTACTCTAAACGGCTGCGGCGGCCAGATGCCTATTTTAGATACGATACTGGTTAACTGGCGCGTTGAAGAAAAAGGCAAGTTGAGGGAGAGATTAGCTATACCTTATAAAGAAGCTAAAGCGGCCATTGTAGAAATATTGTATATTCAGAACCATTAAGGCGCGAAGCGCGCGGACAGTTTGCCCCGTTAGAGAACCTTGTTCTTTAACGGGGTTTATTGCTCTTCGCCTCGAATACCCCGCGGATTACCGCGAGGGGGGGCTTCATTTGGTAATTATATGAAAAGACTGGAATTATTTTTTTGCCTTGTAATAATATTAGCAGGCCTGTTAGTCTATTTTAACGCGCTTGATAATGAGTTTGTCTGGGATGATAGTTTATGGGTGACAAATAATGTTTGTTTAAGGGATGGGAGTTCTGTTAAAGATATTTTGACCACTGATCTTTTAAGCAAGCCGGGAAGGAAATTTGATTATTACAGGCCGGTTCAGATGTTGAGCCTGATGCTTGATTACCGGTTTTACGGACTGAACGCTTTTGGCTATCATTTGACCAATCTTATTATCCACATCTTAGCCGGATTAAGTTTGTTTTGCCTGCTGAATCTTCTTTTTAAAGACAGCCTCTTATCCTTTATCGCCAGCCTGCTTTTTGTGGTTCACCCGCTTCAGACCAGCGCGGTCAGCTATATTTCAGGCAGGGCGGATCCTCTTTGCGCCCTTTTTTTAATCATGTCCTTTATTATGTTTATATCATACCGCGGGTCAAAAAAGTTAAAGTTCTACATTTTTTCTTTTATCCTTTTTGTAATGGCTGTTTTGTCCAAGGAGATCGCGCTCGTGTTTCCCCCGTTCCTTTTTTTGTATGATTGGCGCCAACTCAACTCTTCCGGGAGGGATAAGGTTATTGCCTGCCTGCCTTTCGCGGCTTTTTTTGGGGTTTATTATTTTTTGAGGCGGTTGGCTATAGGCGCCGCGGCCGCGGCCCCGCATAAGTTCAGCCTTTTAGCTCGCATTCCGGGCGGCCTTAAATCTATAAGTGAGTATTTGAGGCTGTTTATCCTGCCTCGCGGGCTTCATCTTGATTATGGTTTTCCCCGGATAAGTTTTTTTTCCGGCGGGGCAATTTTAGGGTTATTGGCGGCTCTTTTTTTATTATATTATATTTTCCGCTCCGGGCGGAAAAGAAAAGAACTTTTTTTCGGTATATTGTGGTTTATTATTTTTTTTATTCCTGTCTCAAGTATTTACCCGTTAAACGCCTATATGGCTGAGAATTGGATGTATCTGCCTTCGGCCGGCGTTTTTACCGCTCTTGCCTGGCTGTTTACGCGGCTAATACGAAGGGGCGGTTTTTTTAGGCCTGCCGGATGGGCTGTGTTAATAGCTTTTCTGGGATTTTTCTCCTATGTCAGCATCAGCCAGAACAAAAAATATTGGAAGGATGATGTAACTCTTTACCGCCGCACTCTTGAACTGGCGCCGCGTTCCTTCAAGGCGCGCGGCAACCTGGCCGGCATATATCTTGAAAAAGGCTTATACGCTAAAGCTGAGTCTGAATACAAAAAGACGATAGAGACAAAGCCCGATTTCGCCTCCGCTTATGAAGGCTTGGGGCTTGTGTATTTTAAAAAAGGCGATTACTCTGAGGCTGTAAAACACCTGAAGCAAGCTGTCAGATTAAAGCCGAATTGCCTTTCGGCCTATAATAATTTAGGTAATGCTTATTTTAGAAGTTTTATGTATAATGAAGCGGAGGAGTCTTATGAAAAGGCGCTGGAAATAGACTCCGGTTATGTTAAAGCCATAAATAACCTGGCGCTTATTTACTACGACAGGGGTTGGAAGGAGAAGGCAAAAAGGCTTTGGCTGGACGCGCTAAGGATTGATCCTGATTATAAGCCGGCTTTAAGTAACTTGAAAATATTTTTTGGAAACGGAAGTTTTAAAGGAGATTAATTTAAGGTGAAAAAGACTCTTAAGAAAGCGGGTTTTGTAGTACTTGTCGGACGGCCAAACGTGGGTAAATCTACCTTCCTCAATAACCTGCTGGGTGAAAAGGTGAGTATTGTATCAAAGGTGCCTCAGACTACGCGTTTTTCCATCAGATGTATCCTGAACGATAAAAGAGGGCAGGTTGTTTTTATTGATACGCCGGGGATACTTCTGTCAAAAAAGAGATTAACAAAATTTCTTTCTAACCGCACCTTTTCCGTTAAGGATGAGGCCGACATTGTTCTTTATATGGTTGATTTATCGAGAATGCCCGGCAGTGAGGAAAAGGAGGTTTTGGAGCATTTAAAGGATATGGATCAGCCGATTATTATGGTTTTAAATAAAAGAGACCTGGGGCAGACATTCGCGGATGAGTATATCGAATTCTGGAAACAGAACATCGAAGGCAAAAATGACCCCTTAAAGTATTTTATACCGATTTCAGCTCTTGAGAAAAGGGGGCTGGATGAAGTTCTGGACGCCGTTTTTGAATTTTTACCCGAGTCACCGCCTCTTTATCCACTTAACGTTGCCAGTGACCTGCCGGAGAAAATTATGATTTCCGACATTATCCGGGAGAAGGTTTTTTGGCTCGCCTATCAGGAACTGCCTCATTCAGTGGCCGTAAGAGTGGACGAGATTACCCATAAAAAGAACAAATTAATGTATATTCAGGCAGTGATTTTAGTTGAAAGAAATAGCCAAAAAGCGATTATTATCGGCAAAAAAGGCGGGCTTTTAAAGAAGATTGGCACCGCCGCCAGAGAGGAACTCGAAAAGAGTTACAAGAAGAGAGTTTTTGTGGATCTCCGGGTAAAAGTCCAGAGCAACTGGCAAAAAGATATGCAGACCTTAAGAGAGCTGGGATATATTGTATAAAATGAAAATCTGCAGGCACTTCAATTACTGCGGCGGCTGTAATCTGCAGGACACTTCCTACCGCGAACAACTTGAACTAAAAACCAAGCTTATAAAAGAAAGAGCGGATAAGAACGGCGTTGATATTAAAAGGCGCTTTAAGAAAATTCTCTCCTCCCCGGTTAAATATAATTATCGCAATAAAATGGAATTTACCTTTTATGCCGAAGAAGACGGCGGCCTTTGCCTTGGTTTGCACGGTAATAAACAAAACAGGCGTGTTATTGAATTAAAAGAATGCCTTATAGCGGGCCCGGAGGTGATTAATATCTTAAAGGCTGCCTTAATGTTTGCCAGGGATAATAATCTAAAAGGGTATCACCGCTACAGACGCAAGGGTTATTTAAGGTATCTAATAATTAGAAAGAGTGTTTCTAAAAAAGAACTTATGGTTATCCTGGTCACTACCAGCCAAGGCCGTTTTAAAAAAGAGGAGTATATTAAAAAATTATTATCTTTATCAGAGTCTAAAAATGAGGGATATAAAATTACCGGCATTTATCATATAATCAATGATTCAGCAGCCGATGCCGTTAATTTTGAGAAAGAAAAACTTTTATACGGCAAGGAATTTATCGAGGAAAAGGTGGGGCGTATAACCTACAGGATTTATAATCAATCATTTTTCCAGACAAATTCACGCTGCCTCAAGGTGCTTTATGAGTCTGCCAAAAAATTATTAAAACCGTCAAAAAAAGATAAGGTTTTAGATTTGTTTTGCGGCGCGGGCGGCATAGGGCTATATATCGCCAAAAGTGTTAGTGAGGTTACCGGGATTGAAATTAACAGCCAGGCCATTAAGAAGGCGCATGAAAATATGCGGATAAACTCCATAAAGAATATGAATTTTATCAACGCGGATGTAAGGCTCTCTTTAAAGGATAATAAAGAAGAGTTTCGGGGTAAGTTTAATAAAGTGATAATAGATCCGCCCCGGGCCGGTATCAGCCGCAAGGTATTTGAACGCCTTATAGAACTTAATATACCCAAAGTACTCTATATATCTTGTAATCCCGAGAGTTTGTTTGATAATATAAGATTATTTATAAAAGCAGGTTACAAGTTGAAGGTTGTTCAGCCCGTAGATATGTTTCCGCATACCATGCACGTGGAGACAATTGTGCTTATGGAAAGCGGTTAGGAAAACGAATTGATTCGCTTTAGTTATTATGAAAACCCTCTTCTCTTAACTTATTAAGAAAGGCCTGAATGTCGCTGGATGCCGACTTTGAGACCATGGCGGCTACGTATATCAACAATGAAAACTTCCAGGCGTCATCAGCGCCGACAATCAATCCCTGCTTAATGTCTTCTTTTTTTTGCAGTATGTCTTTGTAGTGTTCGATAGCTTTTTTAAGAGAATCTTCATATAAGTCCACGGAGTAAGTCTTATTGGAATATCTTAATGAGGGCAGGCTGATGCCTCTCATCAAGAGAAAAGACCTAAGCATATCATCTCCCACATGAATATCCTCCTCAAAGTTAAATCCTTCAAAGACAGGGTATTGATGAGGCATTATTATCAAGGGCTTATTTACCTTAATTGTACCTTTTCTGACAACCGTATCTCCGATATTAACGGATGACTCTGTAAGCAGTGTATAAGGAAGTTCAGTAGCTTTAAAGGTATGCAGTTTATTTAATCTGGCTCTCTGTATTTCAGTTTTCTTGAGAGCTTTTTCCCACAATTTTTCGATATCCATCCGCGTTCCTCTAATTTAGTAATAAAGCTTTGCCTTTAGAAACAATTATAGTGTATAAATCTTTTTTGTCAAGAAATCAATACAAGAGCATAAGTCTTAAGGCACAAGAGCATAGAGCTAAGAGCTAATAGCTAAGAGCATAAAGCGGAGAGCTTTATTTGACTTTTTTTGCTTCTTATGTTATCATTCGTAAATAACTAAAAAATGTGAGTTAAATGAAAAAAATTAACTTTATATATATATTATTTTTTACCTTTTTTCTGTGCGCGGCGGGCGGGCGGGCGGCGGCGGATACTTTGTATCTGAAAAATGGCCGTATATTAAAAGGTATTATTACAAAGCGGGATGATAAAAGTGTAACTATACGCCTTAAAATCGGAGAGATGACTTTTACCTCAGAGCAGATAGATAAAATTAAAGAAGCTGCTCCCGAAGAAAATGAGGAGATAAAAAGGCGCTGGAAGGCTTTAAGGGAAGCCCGGCAAGCCGAAGTTAAAAAAAGCCGAGGGCTGGCAAAAGAGCGCCGGAAGGCTTCGGGGCCGGCTAAAGACAAAGGCGCGCCGGCTGTAAAGATAAAGGGCGGAATAGGTGTTGACACCAGCAATATATCTGTAGATACCAGACTTTTCTATATTAAGGGTGTCGCGTACGATATTAACTATCCCGGCTGTTTAGGCGGCATGGGGGCTTATTACCGAATACCGGCAGACATCTTCGAAAAGGATTTTAAGATGATGAGCGCGGCAGGCATAAATTGCATCAGATCATACGAACCCCTGCCTCCTGAACTTCTGGATTTGGCCGAGAAGTATAATATTATGGTGATAGAGAATATTGTTTATTCGGGCGACTGGACTAATTATAAGTCGGCTGATGAGTTGAAGGCCTTAATTGATGAGGCCGTTAGGATTGTCCAGAGAGACAAGAGGCGTTCTTGTATTTTAATGTGGAGTATCTGGAATGACGCGCCTTTTACTTGGGGCCAGCATGGCGGTAATGTTGTAAAAAGGTACGGACTTG
>DAOVNW010000084.1 GCA_030630095.1 Candidatus Omnitrophota bacterium | reverse complement strand
TTTTGCAGGAGTTCTATTGATATGCCGGAGGAAGGCTTGGGGGCTTTTTTGTTTACATATTTAGCTAAGAGGTCGAATTCTATATTTACCTTGCCGCCTAACTTTATAGCCTTTAAAGTCGTATTTTTCAAGGTGTGCGGGACGCAAAAGAAAGCGAAACCGTCTCTAAAGCAGTCAGCGAGAGTCAAGCTAACGCCGTCAATGGTGATAGAGCCCTTGGGGGCAATATAGATATTAAATTTTTCCGGCGCGGATACTTCAAAGCGGATAGCTCCGCCTTCAGGCCTCTTTTGCCTTATTGTGCCCAGGCAGTCTACATGGCCGGTTACAAAATGTCCGCCTATTTTATCGCTTGGTGTAAGAGAAAATTCGATATTTACCGTATCACCTTTTTTTAATAAAGATAAGTTGGTTTTAAGGAGAGTTTCTTTTATAGCTTCAAAGTAAACGGTAGAACCTTCTATTTCCGTTATTGTTTGACAAACGCCGTTTATGGCAAGGCTGTCGCCAATAGCCGTCGTTTCCGCGTTTTTCTTTAGCTTAACTCCGAACTTTTTTATACCAGCCGCGTCTTTAATTGAAGTTACCTGAGCCATCTGCCCGACTATCCCTGTAAACATATTACAAGTAAGCCTCCACTATTAAATCACCGTTTATTCTTTTAGCGCTTATACCGTTTAAGACGATAGCGTCCTTCATTTTTTTTATACCTTTGCCTTCACAGAAGGTTGGAGCATTACTGCCGCCGATAATCTTAGGGGCTATAAAAATAACTATTTTGTCTGCCAGCCTCTGATTTATTAAAGAGGTAATCAGCCGGGCTCCTCCTTCAACCAGAATGCTTACTATGTTCTCTTTTGCCAGTTTGATAAAGAGGTCTTTTAAGTCAACCCTTTTATTTCGCGAGCGGACAATAAGCACTCGGGCATTCTTTGCCTCTAATTTTCTTATTTTGTCTTTAGGGGCATAGCGTGTCGTAGCGATTAAAGTTTGAGCGCCCGGATTATTGAGGATTTTTGCCTTTAGCGATATCCTGAGACGCGAATCGACTACTATTTTCAAAGGCTGCCCGGTAAATGACTTATAAAGACGGCAGTCAAGGCGGGGATTGTCTTTAATAACTGTTTCTATGCCTACCATAACCGCGTCACTTTCGGCTCTCAATTTATGAGCGTACTTTCTGGAGTTAAGACAGCTTATCCACTTGGAATCACCGCTGACAGAAGCTATTTTGCCGTCTAAGGATTGAGCGGCTTTGATAATAACGAAGGGAACTTTCCGCGTTATAAATTTGGCAAAGTCCTCGTTTAACTTAACGGACTCCTCTCTTAAAATTCCAGCGTTGACTATTAATCCGCTTTTTTTAAGCTTCTTGATGCCTTTAAGGGTATTTATGGGATTAGGGTCTTCTGTGCCAATAACAACTCTCTTTAAACCGCTTTTTATAATTCGGTCTACGCAGGGAGGAGTTTTGCCAAAATGAGAGCAGGGTTCTAAATTGACGTATAGGGTTGCGCCTTTTGCTTTTTCCCCGGCTTTTTTTAAAGCTATCACTTCAGCATGGTCTAAGCCGGCCTTTTTATGAAAACCTGAGGCTATAATCACACCTTTTTTGACAATTAGCGCCCCTACCATCGGATTGGGATGAGTTGCTCCCCGGGCCTTTTTGGCAAGCCCGATAGCCTTTTTCATATAAAAGCTATCCATCGCTCAGTTCTTTTTTGATTCTATCGAGAATGCCGTTGACAAATTTGCCGGAGTCTTCGTCTCCATAGCGTTTTGCCAAATTTATGGCCTCGTTAATAGAAACTTTGGCCGGAATATCATCAAGATGTAAAAGTTCAAAGGCGGCCAGCCTCAATACGTTTCTGTCAATGACAGCCATTCTTTTTATTTGCCAGTTTTCGGTATACCTGACTATAATCTCATCTATCTCTTTAAGGTTGGCGATCGTTCCCTTGATAAGCCGGCGGCTGAAACTTTGTATTTCCGTCTCAGCTTCATTGAAACAGGCAAATTCCTTCAACTCTTCAGCCCACTCCCCTTTTGTAATGTCTATCTGGTAGAGAAACTTTAACGCGATTTCCCTTGCTTTGGTCCGTTTTCTCAATTAATTCACCTATATCTTTTCAGAAAGATTAACAAGCTCTATAGCCGAGAGCGCTGCCTGGTAACCTTTATTGCCCTCTTTGGCTCCGGCGCGGTCAATAGCCTGCTCTAAATTATCAGCCGTAATAATTCCCATAGCAAGCGGCACTTTAGCGGTTAAGGATAAGTTAGCAATTCCCTTGGTAACCTCTGAGGCAACGTAATCGAAGTGCGGGGTAGCGCCCCTGATAACCGCTCCCAGGCATATTATGGCATCCTGTTTGTTTTTTTGTAAAAGCCTGGCGGTAACGTACGGGATTTCAAAGGAGCCCGGCACCCAGACAACCTTGATATCAGAGTCCTTAACACCGTGCCTTACAAGGCAGTCGATAGCGCCCTCAACCAGCTTTTTTGTTATAAAATTATTAAATCGCGATACCACCAGAGCAAACTTTTTTTCCTTAGCAATCAAACCAGCCTCTACAACTTTAACCATAATTTTCATCCTCCTTAATGAGCACATAATTTATGTCATCCGTTGGATGTCATAAATTATTTGTGCGAATTAATTCCGCCGAGAGTCGCAAAATTGTCGGAGAGAATTTTGAGACATCTTTCGAGACGGAACCCTCCTCTATACCTCATTTAAAATATGTCCCATTTTGTCCTTTTTTGTTTTGAGATACCTGCGATTAGAGGAGGCGGGCTTTATTTCTATAGGTACCCTTTCGGTCACCTCAAGCCCATAGCCTTCCAATCCGATAATTTTCTGCGGGTTATTGGTAATGAGTTTAATCTTTTTCAGGCCTAAATCAACTAATATCTGGGCGCCGATACCGTAATCTCTTAAATCCGCCTTAAAACCGAGCGCCTCATTAGCCTCAACCGTGTCCATTCCTTTATCCTGAAGGTGATAGGCCTTTAGTTTATTGGATAGGCCGATACCTCTTCCCTCCTGCCGCATATACAAAATTACACCCTTATTTGCCTTTTGAATTATTTTCATAGCCGCCTCTAACTGTTCCCCGCAATCGCATCTTTTGGAGTGGAAAACATCTCCGGTCAAACATTCGGAGTGAACCCTGACCAAAACCTCATCCCTGATATCGCCTTTTATTAAAGCAATATGGTCTGAGCCGTCTAAGATAGATTCATAAAGGACTAATTTGAAATCTCCAAAGGGGGTTGGCAGTTTTGTTTCTACAAGTTTTTTTATTAACCTATCCTGTCTAATGCGGTACTTTATAAGGCTTTCGATACTGCATATTTTCAGGTTATGTTTTTGGGCAAACTTCAAAAGCTCCGGCAGTCTTGCCATCTCGCCTTTATCATTCATTATTTCACAGATAACACCTGCCGGGTAGAGCTTTGCCGCTTTCATCAGGTCGATGCAGGCTTCAGTGTGGCCGGCCCTAACCAAGACGCCGCCTTCTTTGGCCCTCAGCGGGAAAAGATGGCCGGGCTTCAATAAATCATCCGGTTTAGTACTAGGAGCTATCAATGTTTTTATGGTTTGCGCTCTGTCGGCGGCAGAAATTCCGGTACTTACATTTTCTCTGGCATCAACAGACATAGCCCAATCCGTATGATAAGGGTCTGCCTGTTTTGGTACTCCGGAGTTTTTCATTTGAGGGATTTGAAGCTCATTTAATCTTCCGGCTTCCATTGGAACACAGATTAAACCTCGGCCATGCCTGGCCATAAAGTTTATGTTTTCTCCGGCAACAAAGTCAGCCGCCAGTATAAGATCGCCTTCATTTTCACGATCCTCGTCATCAACCATAATAACCATTTTACCGGCTTTTAAGTCCTGTATAATCTCTTCTATTTTATTAAGCATAATCCCATTTTTCCTATTATAAAATGGAGCCCTCATAGGTAAGTCTATGGTGCCCATATGTACCCGCCTTCGCCGAGGCTATGGCGGGTTATCCGCCATAGCTTTAGCGAAGGCGGATAAAAAAATCCCAAAGGCGTACCTTCGGGATATAGTTATCGCTATCTAATTAAAATCTTCTTGTATCTAGACTATTATGCCGAAATATCGGCATCCCGAAGAAACGCTCTCGCAAGCCGCTTCACTCGGGACTATTGGCTCCGGAGTTACCGGATCTGCCCCTCTTTTGGAGGAACTCGTGGGCTTCTACCACCAGTCGGGAATTGCACCCTATCCCGAAGATCTGCTATTATATTACAGAATATCAGCCGGCTTGTCAAGAAAAAAAGCAACAACTCGGCGCTACCTATGTTATGGGAACGGGTTCTTTTTCTGAGCTGGCTGCTTCTTTTTTTTCGTCTACGAATTTGACAGAGACTATTTTGGAAATGCCGGATTCCTCCATTGTTATACCATACATAACATTCGCCATATTGATAGTTTTTTTGTTGTGAGTTATTATGATAAACTGAGAGGTTTTAATAAAATCAGCCAGTACCCTGCTAAAGCGGACGACATTGGACTCATCAAGCGGGGCGTCAATTTCATCCAGCACGCAGAAGGGGCTCGGTTTTACTTTAAAGACGGCAAATAAAAGGGCGATGGCGCATAAGGCTTTTTCGCCGCCTGACATTAAAGTAATGTTTTGAAGTTTTTTTCCCGGAGGCCTGGCAATAATCTCTATACCGCTTTCCAGTACGTTATTTTCTTCGGTTAAGACCAGCTTGGCGTTTCCGCCGCCAAAAAGAAGTTTAAAGAACTCCTCAAAGCATACGCGTATCATCTCAAAGGTCTCTTTAAACATCTTGGTGGCTGTGCGGTTCATTTTTTGGATGGCTTTGTGCAATGACTCTTTAGCCTCCTCAAGGTCCTGCTGTTGACGGCTCAGGAAGTTAAACCGCTCTCTTAGCTCTTCATACTCTTCAATGGCCACGAGATTCACACTTCCCATTGACTCGAACTGTTTTTTTAACCCGGCTATTTCTTTCTCAATCTCCTTCCAGTCAGCATCCTTATCAATGTTAATTTCTGCCTCGCTTAAATTCACGTTGTAAGCGCTGAATGTCTTTTCGATTAAGCTTTCAATTCTAAGTGAGTATTCGGTAT
>DAOVNW010000082.1 GCA_030630095.1 Candidatus Omnitrophota bacterium | reverse complement strand
GCAGGCACCAGATACTCGGTAGCGCTGTCTTTATACTTTGCCTGATAATCATAAAATTTACTCTTGGGAACCACCTCGACAACCGGAAGCGGTTTATCATCAAGAATACCGACATGAATCTCCCTGCCGTCTATATACTCTTCCACTATAACCTCAAAATCAAAGGCATAGGCCTTTTTCAATCCATCCTTAAGCCCGGCGTCATTCTCTGCTACCATTGAAACCCCGATACTTGAACCCTGTTTGGACGGCTTAACAATAAGAGGCAGGCTCAATCCGCCAAGAGAAGAAGGATATTCATTATTTTTAAAGGTCCTGTAGGGGGGCGTGGGGATGCCTTTTTCTTCCATTGCCTTTTTTGACCTTATCTTATCCATTACCAGGGCAGAAGCCTGCCAACCCGAACCCGTATACGGCACCTTCATATCTTCCAGAATTTTCTGAACTGTCCCGTTCTCTCCAAAGCCTCCGTGAAGCGCGATAAAAACAGCCTCAACACCCGCCTCATTAATCAGGCGCGGGGTATCATTTTCATTTTTAACATCCAGAGGCATAACCTCATACCCTTTTCGCTTAAGGGCATCACAAACACCCTTGCCTGAGACCAGCGAAATATCCCTTTCAGAGGAAGAGCCGCCCATTAAAACACCTACTCTTTTAAAACTTTTCTTTTCCCTCATCGGCCCATACAATTTCTATTTCTGTTTCAAGTTTTACGCCGTAAAGCCCATTTATTTTATCCTGAACATAACTGATTATCCGGCATACATCATTAAAGGTAGCCCGGCCCCTGTTAACTATGAAGTTAGCATGCTTGCTTGATATCCGGGCATTACCTATGCCAAATCCCTTAAGGCCTGCCTTTTCTATTAAGCGGCCGCTTTCATTTCCCTCCCCCGGCGGATTCTTAAAAATGCACCCCGCCCCGGCACAATCCAAAGGCTGCCTCTTTTTTCTGTCTTCTAAAAAACGTCTTCTTGCGGCTAATATATCCTCTTTTTTAGTTTTATTGAGTCTGAGGACAGCTTCCACTATCACGCACTCTTTTAGCCCTCCGTCTCTATAGCTAAAGCTCAACTCATCCTGCCTCAAAACCTTCACTGCCCCCTGACAGGTTACCACCTTCACCTCTTTAACTAAATCGCCTATACATTTATCTTTAACGCCGGCATTCATATACAGCGCCCCGCCCAGGCTTCCCGGAATCCCCGCCAGAAATTCAAGGCCGCCTAAAGAATGCTTACAGACTTTATTTATAAGGGTGTCCAGCGTAATTCCCGCCCTCGCCCTTAATTCATCACCCTCAACCGCGGCCTCCTTAAAATAGTCTGACTGCGGACTAAGGAATACTTTATCAATTTTTTCATCGGAAAGCAGCAAATTACTGCCTCTTCCGATAACAAAAAATTCTGACCTCTCCTGCTTCAGCTTCTTAATAACGCGGACAGCCTCCTCCAGGTCAAACAGTTCAATCCACAGCGGAACCTGCCCGCCAATCCCGAAGGTCGTGTGCTTTGAGGCATCTTCATCAACTAAAATTCTGCTTTTTAAGCCTTTCGA
The DNA here is from genome assembly GCA_030630095.1 of Candidatus Omnitrophota bacterium. Taxonomy (GTDB): domain Bacteria; phylum Omnitrophota; class Gorgyraeia; order JAGLLT01; family JAGLLT01; genus JAGLLT01. The sequence continues at coordinate 3,663 of DAOVNW010000082.1, read as the reverse complement.
CCAATTCACCGGAAACTTTTCCGACATCCCCCGCCCCCATAATTAAAACAATGTCTTCAGGCCTGACTATCTTTATTATAAAATTTACTATCTCATCTAACGAAATAAGGGAAACCTCTTTGTGCTTCTTTTTTATTAAACCTTCGTAAATAAGACGGGAGGTTATGCCTTTGATGGGTTTTTCGCTGGCAGGATAAATGTCGGTCAGGACAATATAATCGGCATCTGACAAAGAGTCGGAAAATAAATCCTTCAAGTGCATTGTCCTTGAATATCTATGCGGTTGAAAAACGGCAATGATTCTTTTTGGATTTAAACCGGAGGCTGCTTTTAATGTCACGCGTATCTCTGTCGGATGATGGGCGTAATCTTCAATCACCATTACCTCATTTATTCTCCCCTTTATCTCAAATCTTCTCCTGGCTCCATTATATGAGGCAAGCGCCTTTTTGATATCTTCCTTATCTACTCCGATTTTTAACGCGATAGCTATAGCGGCTAAGGCATTAAGTACATTGTGTCTGCCGGGAATATTTAACAAAAAACGCCCTATAAAGCCGCCCTTAGAAAAACAGTCAAATTCAGTCCGGCAACCCAGGTATTTAACGTTATAGGCTTTGACATCACAGCTTTCGTTAAATCCATAGGCAGCGGTCTCTCCCTTGTATCCTGATAAAACCTCCATCAGGTTTTTTTCATCACCGCAGACAAACAGACATCCGCCTTCTTTTGTATTTGCCGCGAACTTCCGATAAGCCTCCATAATCTCTTCCAGGCCTCCATAGAAGTCCAGATGCTCCCGCTCAATGTTGGTTATCACGGAATAAACCGGTCTCAGGTGCAAAAAAGAGCCATCGCTTTCATCGGCTTCGGCCACAAAGTACCTGCCTTTACCGAAAAGCGCGTTGCCTCCCAAAGAGTGCACTTCGGCACCCACAGCAACACTAGGCTCTATACCCGAGACAAAAAGGATGTGGGAGATTAAAGAAGAGGTAGTTGTCTTGCCGTGCGTCCCCGCCACCGCGATACCGGCCTTTTCATTCAAAAGTTCGGCCAGCAGTTCACCTCTCTGAATAAGAGGAATATTTTTATCTCTAACGGCTTTAAGCTCCTCATTATCATAACCGATGCAGGAAGAGCAAACTGCTAAGTCGGCGTCTTTTAGATTGCTCACTCTGTGCCCCATGCGGATATCAGCTCCCATCGCCGCCAATTTGTCGGTTAAGCGGGAACTTTTTATATCAGAGCCGCTCACCTCATAGCCTCCCTGAATAAGCAGTTGGGCCAACCCGCTCATACCGATACCGCCTATACCTACAAAGTGTATCTTTTTTTTATCTGCCAGTATTCCCATTGTTTTTTTTCAGAACCTCAAAAATAACTTTGGTTAATTTCTCATTAGCGTCAAAGCTACCTAACCTTTTGCTATTTTGGCTCATAGCCTTTAATTTACGATTGTCGAGGACAAGCTCCAAAAGCGCGCTTCTGAATTTGTCTTCGTCCAGGCCTGCCTGATTGAATACAATAGCCGCTTTATTCTCTTCTATATAACGGGCATTTTCCCCTTGGTGACCACCCGCGTAAGGATAAGGTATTAATATTGACGGCTTCCCCATCGCCGTTAACTCTGCTAAAGACGCTCCGCCGGCTCTGGCCACAGCCAAATCGCAGGCAGAAAGGGCATATTCCATTTTATCAAGAAAACTGAAAATCTTCACCTGCCTAAACTCAATCTCATCATACCGCCGGCAAACAAACTCATAACCCCGCTCCCCCGCTAAATGTATTACCTGTATCTTGTCTTTTATGGCCGGCTTAAAGGCGCTGATGGCGTTAATTATCAGCCGGTTAATAAAGTCCGCTCCCTGACTGCCTCCCATAACGAGAATAGTAAACCTGTCCGCTCTTAGCCCGAAAAAATCCAGCGCCTCTTCCCTCGCAACCTTCCTCAGCTCTTCTTTTAGGGGGTATCCGGTAAAAACGGTTTTAGCGCCAAAGTACTTTTGGCTCCGGCAAAAGGAAACAGCCGCCTTATCAGCCACCCTTGAAAGCAGGGCATTCGCCTTACCCGGTATAACGTTTTGTTCGTGAAGTATAACCCCCGCCTTATTGAACCTGATACAATTTGCCAGCACCACAGGCACCGTAGAATAACTGCCAAAGGCCGCTATTATATCGGGGTTAAATTTGCTTATTATTATAACAGATTTAATAAAACTTTGTAAAAATTTTATCAGGAACGCTATATAACCAAAACTTACTCTTAAAGGAAGCGGCCCGGCCGGAATCGTATGCGCCTTAAAACCCTTCTCCCTGAGAAGCCGCGAGAAATTTACATTGGCGCTGATAACAAACTCAATATCAACATCTTCATAGTTGCTCTTCAGATAAACTGACAGATTGATAGCATTAGTTATATGCCCTCCTGTCGCGCCCGCCGCCATCAATATTTTCATATCCGCTCCTTCTCTCTAGATACATTGAGCAAAAGAGCGACGGCCGCCATATTAAAGACCAAAGAAGAACCGCCATAGCTTAAAAATGGAAGAGGCAGCCCTTTGGTCGGCAAAAAACCGGTACTGGTGCCAATGTGAACTATCGCCTGAAGGCTAATAAGGGAAACTACTCCCAATATCAGAAGTTTAGAAAAGGGGCTTCTAACCTGAAGTGCCATTGAGGCCGCGAAAAAAATAAACATCGCGAAGAGAAGTATTACCGCTCCTGCCCCCAAAAAACCCAGCTCTTCGCCTATAATAGAAAAAATAAAGTCTGTGTGGGCTGCCGGCAGATAATACAGTTTCTGCTGGCCGCTGCCCAACCCAACTCCGAAGAGCCCTCCTGAACCCAGGGCTATTAGAGATTGAACCAACTGATAACCGGCATCCGCCTTGTGCTTCCAGGGGTTGATAAAAGAAACTATTCTTCTGACGCGGTATGGCTTATTTATAATCAGGTAAACAAATGCCGGAACGGCCAAAAGGCCTAAAGAAAAAATGTATTTTATTCTGGCGCCGCCGGCAAAGAGCATAAATACAGCCACCGTAAAGATAAGTACGGCTGTACCTAAATCTGGCTGTAACAGTATCAGGCCGAAGCAAACCAGAACTACAAGCATAGCCGGCAGGAAACCATAAGCTAAATTTTTTACCTTCTCCCGCTTGCGTGACATAAAATCCGCCAGATACAAAACAACCGCCACTTTTACAAACTCCGACGGCTGAAAGTTAAAAAACGCGAGATGAAACCACCTTTGAGCGCCGCTTACTCTTCGGCCCAAAAAAGGAACCAGCAGTAAAATAAGTAAACCGATAGCGCACAAAATGCAGGGCTTTGAACACCGCTTCAATGTCTCAACATCCAGAAGCATAATGAAAAGGCTTATAAGCAGGCCGATCAAGATAAAGACAAGGTGGCGTTGAAAAAAGTAAGCGCCGCTGCCATAATACTCATAGGCCATTAGGGCCGTAGAGTTATAAACCATAATCAGGCCCAGAGAAATAAGTATCACGCAAATTATAAATATTGAAATCCGATTTTGCCTTAAGGTCATCATAGCTAACTATTAATCTTTTTGGTTCTTTCTTGTTTAAGTTGAACGAAAGAACCTGATTGCAACGATTAAAAAACCGATTCCACCGATATACTAATAGAGATTAATCTCTG
>DAOVNW010000169.1 GCA_030630095.1 Candidatus Omnitrophota bacterium | reverse complement strand
CTTTGCGCGGCCTTCTCAAATTTAAGAAGACAAAGCCAATTTCCATTAACAAGGTAGAACCGGCACGCGATATATTAAAGCGTTTCGCGACCGGGGCAATGAGTTTTGGTTCTATCAGCCGGGAGACTCACGAAACTTTAGCTATAACTATGAATAGAATAGGCGGCCGTTCAAATACCGGAGAAGGCGGAGAAGACCCCGCGAGATTTAAACGACTGGCTAACGGAGACTCAAAGCGGAGCGCGATAAAACAGATTGCCTCAGGTCGTTTTGGAGTATCGACAAACTACCTTGTTAACGCGGATGAACTGCAAATTAAAATAGCCCAGGGGGCCAAGCCCGGTGAAGGCGGGCAGCTGCCGGGGTATAAGGTAAGTGCCATAATTGCCAAAACACGCTATACAACTCCCGGAGTTACCTTAATATCACCCCCGCCGCACCATGATATTTATTCTATTGAAGATTTGGCCCAGTTGATTTTCGATTTAAAAAATGTAAATCCTTACGCCCGCGTAAGTGTTAAATTGGTTTCAGAGGTTGGCGTAGGAACTGTCGCGGCAGGTGTAGCAAAAGGGCACGCGGATATGATCTTAATCTCAGGCGCTGACGGAGGTACCGGAGCTTCACCAATGAGTTCTATAAGGCACGCGGGCCTTCCGTGGGAGTTAGGTCTTTCTGAAACGCACCAGGCACTGGTTTTAAATGGCCTGAGAAACCGCCTTCGCCTGCAGGTGGACGGCCAGATGCGTACCGGCCGCGATGTGGCGATAGCAGCCCTTTTAGGGGCGGAAGAGTACGGTTTTTGTTCGGCGGCGTTGATTGTTTTGGGTTGTGTCATGCTAAGGCACTGCAACCTCAATAATTGCTCACTTGGCATTGCCACCCAGGATGAAATTTTAAGGAAAAGGTTTAGCGGCCGGCCGGAGTATGTGGAAAATTATTTTCGCTTTGTAGTTAAGGAACTGCGGGATATTATGGCTCAATTAGGTATAAAAAAACTGGATGAAATGATTGGCCGTTCCGACCTTTTACAGGTAAATAGTAGTGTGATTCCTGAAAAGGCAAAAGACATTGATTTTTCAAGAATACTTTACAGGCCTAAAATTTCTAAAAAAGCGGAGGCGCGCTTTACAAAAAAACAGGACCACGGTATTGGCAGGGTGCTGGATAGAAAGCTTATTAAGTTATCAAGGCCGGCTCTGGAAAAAGGCCAAAAGGTAGAATTTGAGATAGGCATTAAGAATGTTAACCGGACGACAGGAGCGATGCTCAGCGGAGAGGTTTGCAGGCGATATGGAGAAGAAGGGCTGCCCGGAGATACGGTTTATGTCAAGTTTAGAGGTACTGCCGGCCAAAGCTTTGGCGCCTGGTTGGCAAAAGGGATAACTTTTGAACTGGAAGGCCTGGCTAATGACTACGTAGGAAAGGGTCTCTCAGGAGGGAAAATAATTATTTATCCGGATAAAAGGGCATGTTATAAAGCGGAAGATAACGTTCTTATAGGGAATACCACCTTTTATGGAGCAGTATCAGGCGAGGCTTACATTTCCGGCTTGGCCGGGGAGAGATTTTGCATAAGAAACTCCGGCCTTTTGGCGGTTGTTGAGGGAGTAGGAGATCATGGTTGTGAATATATGACAGGAGGAAAGGTTGTTATTTTAGGTAATACCGGCAGAAATTTTGGAGCCGGAATGTCAGGCGGCATAGCCTATATTTTTGATGAGCATGGCGGCTTCAAGGATAAATGCAATATGAATATGATAAAACTTGAAAAAATTAGCTCCGAGGATAAAGCGGCCATTCACAACTTACTTTATAATCATCTTAAATATACCGGAAGCCAAAAGGCAAAGAGGCTCCTTGATAGCTTCAGTAAATCAATAAAAAAATTTGTTAAGGTTATGCCGATTGAGTACAAGCGCATTTTAGACGGTATGAAACTTGAAAAAAAACTGGATTTGCTGGAAACATTAGAAGGGTAAAAACATGGGTGATCCGAGAGGATTTTTAAAGGTTGAAAGAAAATGCGCGAAGAGCAGGCCCGTCCATAAGCGCCTTAAGGATTTTAAAGAAGTAACCTCCTTAAGAAGTCAGGCTGTTACTTTGGAGCAGGCTTCGCGCTGTATGGACTGCGGTACTCCTTTTTGCCATGACAGATGCCCTTTAGGCAATTACATTCCTGAATGGAATGACTTTGTTTTTAGCGGACATTGGAAAAAAGCCTTTGATTTGCTTGAAGCCGGCAATAACTTTCCCGAGTTTACGGGAAGGCTGTGCCCGGCCCATTGTGAGTATGCCTGTGTTTTAGGAATAAACGATGACCCGGTAACAATTAGGGAAAACGAACTTGCTATTATTGAATACGCTTTTAAAAATGGATTAGTCAAGGCTTATCCTCCGGTGAGAAGAACCGGGAAAAAGATAGCCGTTGTTGGCTCAGGGCCGGCAGGCCTTTCCTGCGCGGCGCAGCTTAATAAAGCGGGGCATAAGGTTGTTGTTTTCGAAAAAGACGATAAAATAGGCGGTATCCTGCGGTACGGTATTCCTGACTTTAAGCTTAATAAACGGATCATTGACAGGCGAATTGAGATTATGAAAAAGGAAGGGATCAAGTTTTTTACTAATGTTAACGTAGGAAAAGATATACGCTTAACAAAAATCCGCCGCGAGTTTAATGTTGTCTGTCTCGCGGGAGGGAGCCGTACTCCCCGCGACTTAAAGATAGAAGGAAGAGGATTAAAAGGTATTCACTTTGCTATGGATTACTTAATCCAGGCTAATAAAAGAGCGGCCGGCCTTGTCGTGCCTGAAGAAGCCATAGACGCTTCAAATAAAATTTTGCGATCAGGGTATATTGGTCAAGGACCGCAAGTAGAAGCTTTTGAAAAAGCTCTACTGTCTTGGGTGTCGAGCCAGTGGGTCTTAGCACTCAATTCTGGAACATCTG
>DAOVNW010000033.1 GCA_030630095.1 Candidatus Omnitrophota bacterium | reverse complement strand
CATCAACCGGTATGCTCTTAATTGAGCGGCCGTCAAGCATAATATCTCCCTCAAAACCCCTGTAGCCCTCAAGCCCCATCACCGCAAAAGCAAGCGTAGATTTACCGGCTCCGTTAGGACCAATAATAGCGTGAATATGCCCTTCTGTAAATTCAAGACTGATATTATGCAATATATCATTCCCATCTAAGGACAAACTCAAATTTTTAATCTCCAAAATCCCCATAGCAAACCTTTGGTTTTTATAGTATTATTACAGAGTATATTACCATAAACAAAGCGTGTTTTAAACAATTAAATAAGGCCTGCTAAAAAACTCAGCAGACCTTGATTGCACAGATTAAAAAGGAGATTACACAGATTCAACTTAATCGATAAAATCACTGTAATCTTTCATAAATCTCTGTAATCAGGTTCTTCCTTTTTTACATCAAATTTAGGGAAGAACCCAAACTAAACACTTGACAATAAAACCCGCCTACTGTAAACTCAATTCAATGTTGTCCTTAAGTAACTCTCAATCAATTAGTTGCCGCGAAAGTATGAAGAATATAGTTGAAATTAGTGATCCTAAATACCCCTCACTTCTGAAAAAAATTGACCAGCCCCCCGAAAAACTCTACTATAAAGGAAATTGGAATGCCGCACTCTTTGAAAAATGCCTGGCGGTTGTAGGATCAAGGAAAATGACAAGTTACGGCCGGCAAATTACCGCTAAACTGGTATCGGAGATAGCGGCGGAAGGCATAACGATTGTTTCCGGTTTTATGTACGGAATTGACGCCGCGGCCCATAAAGCGGCGCTCGCGGCGGGAGGCAAAACCATCGCCGTTATGCCCTGCGGGATTGATCTAATTCACCCCGAATATCAGGCAGATTTATATAAAGAGATATTAAAAAACGACGGGCTCATTATTTCAGAATTCGAAGGCGCCTTTCCTCCGGCGCTCTGGACTTACCCAAGGAGAAATAGAATTGTAGCCGGCTTGTCTTTGGCAGCTATGGTTATTGAGGCGGGACAGAAGAGCGGATCTTTAATCACCGCCGGCCTTGCCGAAAAATACAAAAGGAAACTTTTCGCGGTTCCCGGCCAGCTTACCAGCACGCAGTCAAAGGGAACTCTTCGGCTAATTAAGGCTGGGGCAAGTATCGTAACCTGCGCGCAAGATGTCCTGGCAGCTTATGGCATATCAAATCACAAGATTCCAGGGGAAAAGTTGCGCTCTTTAAACTTAAACAAACTGGAGCGGAATATAGTAGAAAAATTACAGCAAGAGCCGATGAGAATTGACGCTCTTTCCCGCTTATTAGAAGTTACGGCTTCCGAAATCGGCACAAGCGTTTCACTTATGCAGTTAAAAGGCTTCCTATTTGAAGAAGAAGGAAAATATTATGTTAATTAAAGTATCATCAGCGTCAAACTCAGGCCTTCAGACTATCGCGATAGACGTAGAAATCAATGTAGCCGGCAAAGGCCTGCCCGCTTTTGAAATCATCGGCCTGCCCAATAAAGCGGTTGACGAGAGTAGAGACCGGGTCAAAACCGCGATTATTAATTCTCATATTCAATTTCCTTCCAGGAGAATTACGATTAATCTGGCTCCAGCTGACATCCCCAAAGAGGGCTCCTTTTACGATTTGCCGATTGCCGTAGGTATTTTGGCTTCAGTCGTAGGATACCAGCTGCCCGAAGAAAGCCTTTTTTTTGGCGAACTTTCTCTTGACGGCACACTGCGCCATACCAGAGGAGCGTTACTGCTATCGCTGTTCGCGAAAGAAAAAGGAATCAAAAACATATTTGTACCCAAAGCCTCAGCTAATGAAGCGGCCATTGTTAAGGGAGTTAATGTTTATCCCATTGAAAGCCTCAATCAGCTATCATCGTATTTTTCGGGCGAAATAGACCTTCAGCCGGCTAAATACATAGAGGCGAAAGACGATTGGATGAATGCCCAAGCCGAATTTGATATGGCGGAAATTCTGGGCCAGGAACAAGCGAAAAGAGCGGCGGAAATTTCAGCTTCGGGCGGACACAACCTCTTTTTAGTCGGCACTCCGGGCTCCGGAAAAACAATGCTTGCCCGGGCGCTTGCCGGCATCCTGCCTTCATTATCAGAAAAAGAGTCACTTGAGGTTACAAAAATTTATTCGGCTTCCGGACGCATTCCGCCTGAAGGCTCACTCGTCAAAACGCGCCCCTTTAGAGCGCCTCATCACACTATTTCCCGCGTAGGGCTTATCGGCGGGAGCACAAAACCTCAGCCGGGAGAAGTAAGTTTATCCCACCGCGGCATACTATTTTTAGACGAGTTTAGTGAGTTCCCGCGTTCGGTTTTAGAAGCCCTAAGACAGCCGCTGGAAGACGGCTCTCTTACTATCTCAAGAAGCAGAGAGCGGGTCACTTATCCCTCGCGCTTTGTGCTAATCGCTTCAGCTAATCCCTGCCCCTGCGGCTATTTACATCACCCCAAAAAACCCTGCCTCTGCACATCAAGAGAAGTAGAAAAGTATAGAAAGCGGGTCTCCGGCCCTATTTTGGACCGTATCGACCTGCATATAGACGTGCCGGTAGTTGATATTAAAGAACTTGCTAAAGACCGGCGGCTAAAAGACGAATTGGAACCGTCTGCTATAATACGCGGCCGTGTAATAAGGGCGAGAGAAACGCAGAAAAACAGATTTTTTGATGACGGGATCCATACTAACGCGGAAATGAAAAATAAGCACATCAAAAAACATTGCCCTCTCTCAAAAGAAGTAAGACACCTGCTCCAGCAGGCCGGTATGAACTTTCAGCTTTCGGCGCGGTCATATTATAAAATGATAAAAGTAGCCCGGACTATCGCCGATTTGGACGATAGCCGGGATATAACTGTCAGCCATATGGCGGAAGCGCTGCAGTATAGGCCAAGGGTTCAAGAGAGAGAATAAAAAATATGAAAACTTCTAATGGCGTAAAAACAAAAAATCTTGAAACAGGATACATGGGAGAGGCTATCGCGAAAAAATATCTGGAAGATAACGGCTATCGCGTTGTTGAACTCAATTACAGAACCAAATACGCGGAAATTGATTTAATCGCGTACGATAAAGATGTCTTGGTATTTATAGAGGTACGGACAAAGATAGGGGAACAATTTGGAACTCCTGAAGAAACTATAAATAAAAATAAAATAAGCAGGCTTATTAGAAACGCCGAGGCCTACATAGCCATAAAAAACTGTCAAAAGGAATGTAGAATAGACGCCTTTTGCGTAGTTCTTGACAAAAACAGAAAAGTAGAACGTCGTAACCATTACAAAAACATCACCCTCTAATTTAACCGGTATGGAAAAATAATGCTTAAGATAAAAAACAGAATTGACGCGGAACTCGCGCGCTTTATAAAATCCGCCGATAGACATTACTCACTTAAAAAAATATCCCCTTTGCTTTCAATGACCATAAAGGACTTTGTTTTAAGGGATGGCAAGAGGGCGCGTCCCGTGCTCTTTATTATCGCCTATCTTGGATTCGCGAAAAATAAAGCAAAGAATCTTTATAGAAGTTCTTTGTCTGTAGAACTACTGCATGACTTTCTGCTGATTCACGATGATATTATTGATAAATCCGATTTAAGAAGAAATAAGCCGTCAATGCACCGGATATTTGATAAGCATCTTAAAAAATACAATAACTTAAAATTCAGCGGTGAAGACTTGGCGATAGTCGCGGGTGATATGCTTTACGCCCTCTCTATAGAAGCCCTTATGTCTATAGAAGAAGATAAAGAGCGCAAAGAAAGAGCATTAAAAAAATTTATTAAAGCAGCCTTTTTTACTGAGGCAGGTGAGTTTATTGAGCTCTTAGAGGGAGCCCGCGGTATTGACCGCGTAAAAAAATCAACCATCTATAAGATATACGACTTTAAAACCGCTCATTACACCTTTTCCTCCCCTTTAAGCATCGGGGCTATTCTGGCAGGAGCCGGCAAGAAACAAATTGAAATTCTCCATCAATTTGGCATGAGCATGGGCAGAGCCTTTCAGATAAGAGATGATATTTTGAATATACTGGCTGAGGAAAAAGAAACGGGCAAATCAACGCTAACAGACCTGAAGGAAGCCAAAAAAACCATCCTTATCTGGTCCGCCTACAACCGTTCAGGCAAAAAGGATAAGACCTTCATAAAAAAGATGCTATTAAAGAAAAATATTGACCGGGGTAGTCTGCTGCGGATGAAAAAATTAATTACGGATACCGGCTCTTTGGATTATGCCTTGAGGCAGATTAAATCTCTTTTGGCAAAGTCGGAAAAAATCATCCGGCAGTCAAAAATGAAGCTTAAATACAAAAATATGCTGCTTAATTACTGCGGACAGCTTCTTAACTACAAATAGTTTAATTCTATGAAAGTACGTGTAGCAAAATCAGCCGGTTTTTGTTTTGGAGTGCGGAGAGCGCTAAAGACAGCCTATGAAACCGCCCGCTTGAGGAAAAATGCCTGCATGCTCGGAGATATTGTCCACAATGAAGATGTCGTCGGGGCCGTAACCAAAAGCGGTATCAAAAAGATTAACAGATTAACCGCCGGGAAAAACAAAACCCTTCTTATCCGCGCCCACGGAGCCTCCCGCGAAACCTTTAAAAGAGCCCGCTCTCTCGGCTATAGGATAGTCGATGCCACCTGCCCCATGGTAAAGGAGATACATAAGATTGCCGCCGCGATGGAAAAAAAAGACTATAAGATTATCGTTGTCGGCGATAAAAAACATGATGAGGTTAAAGGAATAACCGGCCAGCTGAAAAAAAGAGCGCTGGTAATCGATACGGAAAAAAACATTCCTTATTTATCGCTTAAAAGAATTAAAAAGGCGGCGGTTGTCGTTCAATCCACGCAAAACATTGAAAAGGTAACTAAAATAATTGACAAATTAACGCCTCATATTGACAATCTCAAATTCATCAACACCATCTGCCGGCCCACCAGGATAAAACAGGAAGAAGCTAAAATAATGCCGCTTAAAAACGACGTTATGATAATTATCGGCTCAATGACCAGCGCCAATACAAAAAGGCTCTACGAAATATCAAGGTCTTTAAACAAGCAAAGCTACTGGATACAATCGGAAAAAGACATCAAGCCCGCCTGGTTTAAAAAAGCCGAAAGCGTGGGGATTACCGCCGGAGCCTCCACCCCGGACAAAACCACAATCAGCATCGTCAAGTACATCAAAACAATTACATAAAATTGAAAGAGGCGAAACCTCATTCAATTTGAGCGGCGCCTTTTTTGGAAAGATTTGACGCTTTTTTTGAGGCTTGCTTCAAGCTCATAGGGAGGATTAAATCCCAAAGACTTAATTTTATCAATACTGTAAATCCTGTCTTTAAGGAAAAAACTCAGTTTCTTGCCTAAAAGCGGGGTTTTAAGAAGCATAAATTTAACAGCGGACGGCAAGTTCCGGGGAGGCGGGGCTTTTACCGCTTTCGCGATAAGTTCAAAGATGGCCTTAACGCTGTAAACTTCATTATCGGCGATAAAAAACGTACCATTTAAAAACTCTTCGTCTTTAAGGGAATATATCATAGACTCAACAACATTTTTTACATAGACCAAATGCAGTTTCTTTTTCCCGCCGTCTATTAAGGGAAAAAAGCGGCGCTTTAGCAAAAAACATAAGAGCCCCAGGCTGTGCGGTTCATCTTCCCCGTAAACCATGCAGGGCCTTAAGATTACCGCCTTTAAGCCGCTCCTTCTAAACTCCAAAACTTTCTTTTCCGCTTCTATTTTAGACTCACCGTAAACAGCGGTAGCTTTATAGGGCAGCTCTTCAGTTAAAGGCGTCTCGGTATTGCCGCTAATGACGGAAACAGAGCTTAAATAGACAAATCTTTCTACGTTTAATCTCTGGGCTAACTCGCAGACATTTTCTGTGCCTACTACATTTACCGCGTATAATAACTCTTTCTTATTGCCTACATAACCCGCGCAGTGAAAAACCACATCTATTTTAAACCTCAATATTTTCATCAAGGTATGCTTCTCGGTTATGTCCGCGTAAATAAACTTAACACCCAGCCGCTTTAGGCGTTCCGCCTTTTTATCATTTCTCACCAGGCAAAAAATGTTAAATCCTTTTTTTTTCGATAACTCCTCAGTCAGGTTTCTTCCGATAAAACCGGTAGCGCCCGTTATAAGGACATTCATTTTTTAATCCCTTTTTAAGGTATAAGTAACTTAGTTATCAAGATACTGCTCTTTAGAAGCGTTGACTCCTTTTGCTTCAAATTCAAACGCAGCTTCTTTGCCCGCAATAACTGGGGTGAATTATTTAGTTGATGTAAAAAATTTATCAAAGACTCTACTTCACTTTCTATTTCAACTTCAATATTGTACTCAACATAAAAATCCTTTTCGGCAGTCTTCTGGGGTTTCATATCCGTCACGTAAACAGATGAATTCCTCGCCAACTGCTCTATTTCACTAAGCATTTTTGCCATCTCTTCTTGATTGGACGCGCTTTTTTTGATATTTCCTAAATATTTCTGATACTCCGCGGCAATAGCTTCCTTCTGGCTAAGGTAGCGCATATAAAGTTCCAGCTGCTTCGCGCTCGTCTTTATGTCTCGATTAATAAGGTTAATTTTATGATTAAGAGGCGCTATAACCAAAGTCTTCAAAATAGCTATAGAAACGCAGCTGACCGCGGCAAAAAAAATTATCTTTTCTCTTTTAGAAAGCCTCTTAATAAACATCTTTTTCCTTCAATTCTCTAACTTGACACATAAGGTTGAACCTTAAGTGTCAAGTTACGCGTTATGTGTTTTGTTACTTTGTCTTTTTTTATATGCTGCCTGCTCCATGCTATTGCTGTCCTTTTTTACCATAAAAACAGATAATCTCAAACTTAGTATATTCAACGCCGTCCTCCTTTACTTGCTTGGCATAGGTAGTTTCAGCTCCCCCCGCGAAGACCAGCGAAGTCTTTAATGTAGTGTTGTATTTATAAACATCCGACATAGAAAAAGCTAACCCCTTCAAAGCTACCTGCTTATTTTCCTCAATTCTAAGACTGGTTAAATAAACCTCCTTTGGTGTCAATCTATATATTTCATAAAGCATATTTAAAGGTGTGCCCTTCGCGTTGAAACGTTCTTCAATAAGGTTAATTTTCGCGCGCATACCTTCTACCTCGTTAGCGCCCTTTTCAAAGCTCGCGATTCTCTCTTTTAACATCTTTAAATGTAAACCTTTATTATAAATAACGGTTAAGAACAAAAATGAAATCATCGTAATGACCGCTATAAACAACCCTCCCATCACAGTAAGCTGCTTTCTTTTCTTTTCAACCTGTTTTTGAATTTTCAATCCCGGCGGAATTAGATCAAAGCTTAGCTTCTTGCGCGCGATAGCAATACCAAATAAAGAGGAGAGCGAAACGCGATTAAGCTCGTGTTCTTCTATGAAATTTCTGTTCATCGCTATGTTTATATTCTTTAAAGGGTCACTAACTTCAACCAGCACATCCAAATCGGAACTAAACGAACCTTCTAAGTTCTTTAGTTCGCTAATCGCGCCGCTTAAAAATATCTTACTTATTTTATGACCGCTTTCTTCATTTTGATACAGTTCTATCGAACGCCTTATCTCTTCAACAAATTTATTCCTCCATTCATCCGGCTCCTCAATCAGATGATTAGCGCCGATTAAGATGCTTCTGCTAAAAACCAGCTTGCCCTTTCTTATAATTATAAAATCAGAGTAATTAGAATCTATATCTAACACAACATTTGTCTGAGATTCAAACCATAGTTCATTCTGATAAGCATTTCTAAACCAATTATAAACGCCCTCAGAGCTAACAGCAAACTTTACAACATTAACACCGGCATTCCCCAGTTCCTCCAATCTCGTTTTAATAAGATTGCGCCTGACAATAACGAGAATTACTTTTGAATAACCCCCTCTCTCACTGCCTATTATTTTGTAACTTGAAATAATTTCTTCTTTTGAATAAGGCGTTTGCTTGCCGATTTGCAAATCTATTATCTCTTTTATTTCTTCAGGTTCAACGGAAGGCAATTCTAACACCCTTACTGTTATAAGGTGCCTGGGAATATAGGTTATAACGAACTTCTTGTTTAATTTAAGGTCAGAAAATATCTTTGATATGGCAAGAGCTGTAGGGCCTTCAATCTGGGCGAGTTTCAAAAGATTGACTTTGGTAATCGTCATGCCTTTAGACGTAAAACTGCTCTCAATAATCTTTAGCCAATCATTACCAATCTCAACTACAACAACCGACTTCTTAAACATCAACTTTTTAATTTTTAGCTTACCCAATTTTATCATAAATCACCCCGCTATAGATATTATAAACACTTAAGTTGACACATAAGGTTCAACCTTATGTGTCAACTTATATAAGGCTTGGCGGCTAACGCTTAACCTTTTTGCTATTTCAATTGTATTGAACCCTCTGCTTTTTAGTTGATCCACTAAATAAATCATAGCTTGTTTATCTTTGGGGGTTCTTCTTCGTTTTTTCTTTTTAACCTTCTCTATCATTTCATCTAAACT